>DASYTM010000103.1:0-13209 GCA_036002345.1 Candidatus Methylomirabilota bacterium
CGTCGCCGCCCACGACCTCGTCTTGCAGGCCGTCGACGAGCGTCTTCGTCGGCAGCCCCATCTCGCCCATGAACCAGACCGCCAGCGCGCGGAGCAGCAGCGGCTCTCCGCTCGCGCGCGTGCGGTAGACCTCCAGGAGCCGCGTCCAGTGCTCGGACGGCAGCGTCACGCCGAGCACGCGCGCGGCGTGCCAGTCGGCGTAGTACGCGTACGCCGTCATCAGCGCGCTGTCCGTCGTCGCCCGTCCCCACCAGGCGAAGACGGCGTCGGGGCCGGCCATGTGGACGAGCCGCAGCCGGTTGGTGGAGAGCCGCATGGCCAGCCCGTCGCGAATGGCCGCCGGCGCGCCGGCGAAGCGCGGAAAGGCGAGCGACAGCGGGATGAGCCGGCTCGCCGTC
Source organism: Candidatus Methylomirabilota bacterium (assembly GCA_036002345.1). GTDB lineage: Bacteria > Methylomirabilota > Methylomirabilia > Rokubacteriales > CSP1-6 > AR12. The sequence goes on from DASYTM010000103.1 coordinate 399, forward strand.
TGCTCGACACAGCCGTACGGGTAGTCCACGAGATCGTCCACGATCCGGTTGAAAGCGCCCACGCCCGGTGCCGTGAAGGCGACCGTGACGTTGCGCGCATCCGCCGGCAGCGCGAGCGGCACGCGCTGCGCCGTCACGGGCAAGGTCAGCGCGCGGGGCGCCGTCCAGCCCGTCGGGCTCACCGCGAGCGTCGTCGCGAGCGTGTCGGCGACGGCCCCGCCCTGATGCAGCGACAGCGTCACGGCGCCGTCGGCCACGCGCGGCAGCGGCAGCGCCACGTGGTTCGGCCCGGGAGCCAGCCGCATCGGCCGCGTCACCGCCAGCCCGCCGCCGGAGATCACGAGATCCGCGGCCGTCTCGGCAGGCGTCCGGTTGAAGACGACGACGTCGGCGATCGGCTGATCGCCGGCGCGGAAGCGGGTCGGCCCCGCCCACTTCAGATAGACCGGCATGTCGGAGGCCACCCACGCGGCGCGCTGGCCGACGATGCCGGCGTCGGTGACGGCGCGCGCGGTGATGCGCCAGCGGCCCAGCGCGTCGGGCATCTTGAAACTGAACGTCGCGCGGCCGTTCGCATCGGTGAGCAGCTCGGGGATCCAGAGCGCGGTATCGGCCACGTCGCGCCGCGGGCGCTCGAGCACCTTGACCGCGCGCGAGTTGGCGCCGCTGCGCGGGGGCGGGCTCGGCAGCGCGGAGAGCGCCATGTCGTAGGAGATGAACGCCAGGCTCGACGACGTGCGCACGTTGTTGCGCCGCGGGTGGTAGAAGAACTCCAGGATGTCGGGCGCGATCTCGGGCTGGAGGATGTAGATCATCTCGTCCACCACCGACACCGTGAGCCGCGCCGGGACGGGCTTGCCGGCGACCGTGCTCGCGACCTCCACGCGCACGTGCTCGCCGGGCTTGTACGTCTCGCGCTCGATGTTGAACGCGAGCCCGACCGAATCCTGCTCGACGCGCAGCCCGCGGTTCTGGAACACGTAATCGCCGCCGCGCGCGTAGAGCACGGAGAACGTCATGTTCGGCGCGTGCTCGGCCCGCACGGGGATCTCCACCCACCACTGCGTCGGCCCCAGGCGCGAGACGCGGAGCCACGGCGCCGGCGCCGTCAGCCGCGCGTGACGCTCCACGCGATCGCGCTCGAGCGTCAGCAGCGCCTCGTCCACCGGCTCCGAGAAGGTCAGCAGCGCCCGCGCCACCTCGCCGGCCTTGTAGCGTTCGCGGTCGAAGACGATCTCGATCGTCCCCGGCGCCGCGGCGAGCCCCGGTCCCGCCACCCAGTGGCTCGTGGCGCCCACCAGGCGGCCGGCCGGATCGCGCAGCGAGACCGTGTAGGAGCCCGGCTCGGCGAACGTCAGCGCGAGCGGCGCGCCCGGGCGCACCAATCCCTCGTCCCGCGCGCGGTTCTCGAGCCGCATACGCTCCCAGCGCACGGGCGCCTCGGGCCCGCCGCGCGCCGGTGAGATCGTGAACGGCACCGTCTCGCCGGGCGCGCTGAACCGCCGCGGCGCCGCCAGCGTGTAGAGCGCGGCGCCGCGCTCGATCAGGATCTCCCTGGTCGTGCGCACGCGGTACGCGGCCGCATCGCTCGCGAGCAGCGTGAGCACGTAGCGGCTCGGCTGCTCGGCGGCGGGCAGCGTGAACGCCGCCGTGCCGTCCTCGCCGGTCGTCAGCTCGTCGGCCTCCAGCTTCACCGGCGAGCGGTCGGCGTAGCGCAGCTCGGTCTCCACCATCGTGAGCGCCTGCGACTTCACGACCATCTGGACGCTGGCGCCCCGCACCGGCCCGCCGTCGGGATAGCGCAGCACGACGCGCCCCTTGATCGGCTCGCGCGTCTTCGGCTCCGCCCCGTCCAGGCGCACGTCGATCTCGAAGTGCGGCTTCACGTAGTCGGCGACGCGGAAGGCCGCGCCGTAGACGCCGCCGCGATACTCGAGCCGGATGTCGTAGCCGCCCGACGCGCTGTTGACCGGCAATTCCACGGCCGTGGCGGCGCCGGAGGCCGGCGATAGCGTCAACGCGCGCGTGACCACCGGCGTGCCCGTCGGATCGAGCACGGTGAGCGTGAGCGGCCCCGCGACGACGGGCGTTGAGTGCCGTGCGTCCTTGAATTCGCGGCCGAGGACCTTCACGTGCACGGTGTCGCCGGGCCGGTAGAGCGGCCGGTCGGTCACCGCGTAGAGCTTGGTGTCGTAGATCTCGCTGTCGTAGTAGAAGTTCTCGGAGACGAACACGCCGCCGTCGCCGTCGCGCCCGATCACATAGGTCTTCTCGGGGCTCGCGTGGCGCAGGACGGCCACCCCGTCGGCGCCCGTCGTCCCGCTCTGCAGCGTGCCCACGCCGTCGGTCCACGCCACGTCCACGCCGCCGACGGCCTGGCCCGTCTTGCGGTTCACCGTCCACACGAGCAACTCGCCCGCCGAGACCTTGGTGAGCGCGACGGTGTCCGACACGAACACCAGCGTGATCGCGCGATACGAGCCGATGACCGCCTCGACCAGGTAGAGCCCGGGCCCGCGCTTGCCGATCGGCACCAGCACGTTGCCGCGCGAGGAGCGCGCCCAGTCCCACTCGCTGCTCGAGCCGGCCAGCTTCACCTGTGCGGGCGGCTCCATCGGCTTGGCCTGCCAGACCGGATAGCGGAAGCGATCGACCACAGGCAGGCCGGCGATCGGCGCCCACTGCGGCTGGCTCTCGTACTCCACCGTCCAGTTGCCCGGCGGCGCCTTCGTCTCCGGCGCCGCCGTGGTGACGGCCTTGCGCGTGCCCGCCGCGAAGAGTCGCTGCCACGAGCGCCGCGCCTGGCGATTCCACGCGCCCCAGAGGTGGCTCACCGTGTTGGCGAGCCCCTCGCCCGTGTACGTGCCCTTGACCTCCACGCGGTGGAGGTTCGGCTGGCGCTTGAGGAACGCGATCGGATCCGGCACGCGGTAGACGACGATGTCGGCGCCGCCGTAGCGCTCGACGTGACCGTACGGCGCGCCGGCGGGCGCCTCCAGCCGCACGACGGCGACGCCGTCGCTGCCGACGCTGGCGTCGGACAGCAGGAAGAACTGGTCGCCGCGCGGCGGCTCGTACGCGCCCGCCGCGCCCACGAGCGCCGCGCTGATCAGCGCGACAAGAACGCCAGCCGAAAGACGCCGACGAAGTTGGGGTTGCCGGGCTCGGGTCGCCATCGCGTGTCCTTCCAGCGCATGAGCTGGTCCAGGGTGACGGCGCGAAGGCCGTTGTCCGACGGCGTCTCCGTGCCGGTGTGGTAGGCGACGTAGCGACCCATCCACACCATCAGGTGCTGGTCGTCGCCCTGGTCGAAGAAGAGAAGGTCGCCGGGCTCGGCGGCGTTGACGTCGCGGCCGAGCAGGCGGCTGTTGCCGCGCACGAGCGCCTCCGCGGTCACGAACGCGCCGCGCGTGCCGTCGCCGCGCTGCCAGCCCGTGAGCGCGTCGCGCTCGACGCGGGTCAGCTCGACGTCCGGCGGCAGCGCGCGGGCCGAGAGCCCATTGGCCGCCAGCCATCTGGCATCGTGAGCGCGCAGCGCCTCGGCGACGGCGAAGCGCACGAGCCCCGCGCAGTCGCGGTGGAACCAGCGCGGCGTCGGCCCCTGGCGCAACTGCTCGTTGATCACGCGCACCATCCAGGCCCGCACGATCCGCGAGCGCTGGGCGTCGAGCCGCACCACCGGCTCCGGATCCGGCGTGAGCGCCCACGCCGGCACGCAGCACGCCGCCACCGCGATCAGCGCCGCGAGGCTATGGCCGAGCAAGGGGCCTCCACGCAACGGCGAGCCAGCGGTCGGCGCGCGGCGCCGCGTCGGCCGGCAGCACCAGCGCGTACGCGGGATAGGTCTTGAGCGCGGCGAGCCGCGGGACGAGCCGCGTGGAGGCGGCGTTACGGAAGACGGGCTCCTGGCCCGCGGGCAGCGAGGCGAACGCCTCGGCCTCGGCGAGCGTGCCGAGCGCGCGCGGCACCAGCACCGCGAGCACCGTCGCGCCCTCCGGCAGCACGTCGGCGAGCGCGGGATACTGGCGCCCGGCCACGGCGATGGCCTCGGTGACCAGCCGATCGTCCGGCGAGAACGCCACCGCGTGACGATGCCGCGCCAGGCTCACCTGGAAGAATCCCTGGCGGCGCACGCCGTCGGGCGCCGTCACGCGCCGCTGCCACATCGACATCTCGACCGCTTCCATGCGTCCGACCGAATAGCGCGGGTCGGCGTGGCCCGAGAGCGCCGGCTCGGCGGCGCCCACCGCCGCCGTGAACATCCGCTCCAGCACCGCGGCCTCCGCCGGCTCGAGCGCTCGCCGCGTGGGCACCAGGAACAGCGGCGTGTAGAGCCGCGACTTCGCGTACCAGCAGACGGCGGCGGGACCGTCGAGCGCCTCGATCACCGGCTGCACCGCGGCCGCCTCCACCCCGATCGCCTCGGCCAGCGTCGCGGCCTCCTGCCAGCGCACGGGCAGCGCCACGCACGCGCCGGGCTCGGCGGGCACCAGCGACCATAAAGTGCGCGTGGCCAGCGCCCGCTCGGGCAGCGCGGCGGGATCGAGCAGCACGCGCGTGGCCCACCCGTCGCGCGCGAAGTCGAAGCGCAGCGCGGTGACGCCGGGGAAGAAGCGCTGGTAGCCGAACGACAGGTAGCGCGCGCCCACGGCCAGCGTGTGGCGCCGCTCACCCGATTCCAGCGCGAAGTGCCGGCGATAGATCTCCCGCGCCTCGGCGCGCGCGCTCAAGAGCCCCGCGACGACCGACGCGCCGCGCAGCCGGCCCTTGCGGTCCGTCAGCATCGCGGCATCCGAGAGGATCACCAGGCGGTCGCCGTGGCCGGCAAAGAGCAGCACGCGCCGCCGCGCGTACGCCAGCGCGTAGACGGGCACGGCCGTGCCGTCCACTTCTAGATCGCCCTCGACACGCTTGAGCTGCGCGTCCTTCAGCGCGACCTTGGCGGCCATCTCGAGCATCCGGGTGAGCCCGGTGCGCTGCACAATGACCAACGAATGGCCGAGTCTGCCGTCGTCAGCCTGCCACAGCGCGATCTCGGCGGGCTGATCGATGACGGTGCGGATCACCCAGTCGCCGAGGTCGAGGTCGTGCTCGTAGGCGAGGCGGCGCAGCGTGCCGCCGAGGCTCAGCCGTCCCTCGCTCTGCTCGTAGTAGCCGACGAAGTCCTCGGTGAGGACGTCGCGGAACATCGGCACCTGCAGAAGATCGCGCGGCAGGTCGGCGAGGCTCGCCGTCTCCACCAGCGCGTCGGGCCGCGCCAGGTCCAGCGTGACGGGCGGCGCGTCGAGCACCACCGCCCCGCCCCGGCGGACGGCGAGGACGCCGCCCGTCAGGACGAGGACCACCACCACCGCGAGGCCGACCTTAAGGCTTCTGGACATCGTCGTTGGCGACGGCCAGGGCCGCGGAGGTGATGGGACCGAGGCGCCGGATCTCGAGGTGCACCCGGCGGTTGAGCTGCGCGCACTCCTTGGTGGTGTCGTCGCAGAGCGCGGCCTCGGGGCCGAGCGCCACGGCCTTCACCGCCGACTCCGGCACGCCCAGCTCGACGAGGAACTGCTTGACCGTCTCGGCGCGCCGCTCGGCGAGCACCTTGTTGTAGGCCGCCGGACCCTGCTTGTCCGCGTAGCCCATCACCAGCACCGCCCAGGTCTCGGTGCGGGTCATGGCCGCGGCCTTGTCCTGGAGCATCTTCGCGGCGTCGGCGCGGAGCCGGGCGCTCTTGAAGTCGAAGTAGACGTCGGCGTGGACGACCGGCCCGTCGGGCGTGATCGCCTTCGGCCTGGGCGTCTCGGCCGGCTTGGTGGCGGTGGTCCCGGCGGCGGCTTCGTCCGGCCGGGCCTGCATCCAGTAGAGGGCCCCCACCCCGGTCATCACCATCGCGAGGACCCCGACCCCGATCACCAGCTCCCGCAACAGCTCGTTCTTCGTGTGGCTCGATGGCTCGTGCTGCGTCATGGCGCGTCTCCCGTGGCCTGGCTGTCGCTCCCTGCGCCGGCCAGCCCGCTCCCTCGCGGCGGCCGCGCTCGGCGGGGTTCCTATCGCAACGGGCGCGCCAGACGGGGACTCACGGAAGAACGCGCACTTGGCTCACACGCGGGGCCGCGCGACGCGGGGACGTCCCCGCATCCCCGCAGGGCTACCCGCGCAGGAACTGGTCTCGGACGAGACTTTCGAGCGAGCGGAAGTGGCGCTCGGGCAGGTTCTTGAAGCGGCGCCGGCAGGCGGCGACGGCGGCGTCGGCGGACTCGAGGCCGGCCACCGAGCGGAGCAGGTGCTCGTGGTACTCGCGGAGCTTGACCTCCACGGCGCGGGCCAGCGCCGGGTCGCCGGCCAGGTCCAGCGCGGCGCGGGCCCGGTCGCCGCCGGCGTCCACCAGCGCGCGGAAGCCCAGGCCCTTGAGCCGCTGGGTCACCGTGCTCCGGTCCCAGCCGAGCTCGCGGGCGCTCGCCTGCATGTCGAAGCCGTGGCGCCGGAGACAGGCGAGCACCGCGGCGTCGCCGGTCTCCCCGGCCGCATCCGTGGCGCCCCGCGGTTCGGGCAGGCGCAGGTCCTCCCGCTTGAGCACGGGCCCGCCGGCCAGGGCCACGGCCTGGCGCAGGCAGTTCTGCAATTCGCGCACGTTGCCGGGCCAGGCGTGCTCCCGCAGCGCGGCGACCGCGTCTTCGGAGAGCGTCACGCCGCGGCGCGCTTCCGCGGCGGCGTCGGCCACGAGCCGCGCAGCCAGCGCCGGCACGTCGTCGGGCCGCGCGCGCAGCGGCGGCAGCCGCAGCACCACGCCCTTGAGCCGGAACCAGAGGTCCTCGCGGAACCAGCCCTCGGCCACGCCGCGCTCGAGATCGCGGTTGCTGGCGGCGACGACGCGCACGTCCACGGCCGTGGGGCGCGTGGCGCCGACGCGGTGGAAGACCTTCTCCTGGAGCACGCGCAGGAGCTTGCCCTGCTGGTCCCCGCGGAGCTCGCCGATCTCGTCCAGGAAGATCGTCCCCCGGTCGGCCTGCTCGAAGTAGCCGCGGCGGTCGGCGACGGCGCCGGTGAAGGCGCCCTTCACGTGGCCGAACAGCTCGCTCTCGAACAGATCGGGCGGGATGGCGGCCATGTTCACGGCCACGAAGGGCTGGGCGACGCGCGGGCTCAGCCGGTGCGCGGCGCGCGCGAACAATTCCTTGCCCGTGCCCGGCTCGCCGGCCAGGAGGATCGGCAGCGACGACTGCGCGGCGCGCCCGAGGTCGGCGAACACCCGCAGCACGGCGGGATCGCGCGTGACGATGCCGGCCTCGGCGCAGGCGCGGCGCAGCGCCTCCTGCCCCGCGTCGTCGAGCGCTCCCGGCCCCGCATCCGCCGGGCGCAGCCCCGCCAGCTCCCGCTCGAGCCCGTCCAGCCGCCGGCGCGTCGCTTCCTCCTGGCGCCGCGCCTCGGCGAGCTGCTCGCGCAGGGCGTCGGCCGCGCGGCCGAGGTCGCGCTCCGCCCCGGTGGAGCGGGCCACGGCGGCGCGCGCCGCCTCGAGGTCGTCCTCCAATGACTCGACGGCCGATTCGTGACGCACGAGCGTCTCGCGCGCGCGGGCGTTTTCGTCCTCCAGGCGCCGGATGCGCGTGCCGGAGGCGCGCTGGCGGACGACGAGCCCGCCGAGGGCCGCCAGCCCGGCGGCGGCGAGCGGCGGCGCGAAGGGCAGCACCAGGCCGGTGCCACGGATCATCAGCGGCAGCGCCGTCGTGTAGGCGATGGCGAGGACGACGACGCCCGCGACCCCCGCCCACCAGCGCAGCGCCAGCATGAGCCACGCCGCCACCACCGCCACGACCAGCACGACTGCCGCTGCCATCGGTGGGGTCGCCTCGTGCAGCCGCGAGCCGGCCAGCACGCCGCGCGCCAGGTGCAATTGGATCGCGAGCGGCGAGGCGGCGCCGACGGGCGTGCGTAGCGTGCCCCCGCGCGCGGGCTCGGTCACCACGACCACGGCGTCGTCGTCCACCAGGGCGCGGATCTTGTCGGCGTGCCCTTGCTCGATCGCCAGCCACAGGTCGAGGAACGAGAAGACGCGCACCCCCTGCGGCCACGCGCCCCCCGCGAAGTCCACCAGCGTCCGCCCGCGCACGTCCACCGGCACGCGGAGGTCGGCCGCCGAAATGCCCGTGAGCGTCGCGACGAGGATCAGCCCGAAGGCCGGGACGTCCCGATCGCCCAGCCGCAGCGAGGCCGGCACGCCGCGCACGACCCCGTCGGCGTCGGGCTCGGCGATCACATGGCCGACCTTCGCGTCGCGCGGCGACGCCGGCCCAGCGATGGAGACCACATCCACGGTCTGGGCGGCCTGGGCCAGGAGCGCGTCGCTCCCCGCGCCGCCGCGCCCGGGCGCGCTCGGCGTGCCCAGCGGAACGTCCAGCGCGACGACGGCGGCGCCGCCGCGTCCCAGCGCCGCCACCACCCGCGCGAGCACGGCGCGGTCCCACGTGCCCGTGCCGAAGCGCGCCTCGCTGGCCGGGTCGCGGGCGACGACGAGCAGGCTCGGCGTCTCCGGCACCGGCGGGCGGGCGCGGAGCCAGCGGTCGTAGACCGACCAGTCGAGGGCGGTGACGCCGGGCCCGCCGAAGAGGGCGAGGGCGGCGGCGACGAGCGTGGCGCCGACGGCCAGGAGCACGGCACGGGCGGCGGTCTTCAGGGACGCGGGCACCGGTCTAGATTACATCGGGGGCTTGAACCCGATCTTCCGCCGCGGTGATTCAGTCGGACGGATGAGCTCTCGAATGGCACGAATGATCGTCTGCAGCTCGTGATCGTGCGCACCGACCCGCTGCTCCAGCTTGGCAAGCCGCTGGCTGTTGAGAACCGTAGCGGCCATGACTGCGCCGTGCTCCGTAAAAGCCAGCGGCAAATACTTGATATTGAAGCCTCTCTTCAAGGTCACAAATTGTGACCTTGAACGTGACAGTGCGGCTACGTCCACAGGCGACAGGCGAAACATGAAATCGGCAGGAAAGCGATCTTCGTTCCGTCTGATCGCCTGGTTGAGCGCCTTCGTTTTCACCGCGTAGATGGCGGCAAGATCAGTAGACAGGATCACCCGCTGTCCTCGAACCGTGGTGATGAGTCGCTCAACCGCGATCGTGTGCTCATCGCCCATTAGCGAAATTCAGCGCTACAGCCCGTGCCGCGTCAATGTCCACCAATGGATACGGTGCGAGCGCCCTGAAGTCGGGAGGGTCTGCACAGGCGCTCGTGCACCCCCCGCGCGCCGACGGGTGAATTCGTTACGGGTTCATAGAGACTTGTAGCGCTCGCAGACCTGGCGGGTTTCTTGCCTCCGTTCGAACGCCTTGCGACACATCGCCCTCCTCATTTTCGCGACGCTGGCTTCCAGCCCTTGCGTCGCGCTCGCGCAACCGCCGCGCATCTACTACGTCTACGACGACCTCAACCGTCTCGCCGCCGTGGTGGATCAGCAGGGCGACGTCGCGGTCTACACGTACGACGCCGTCGGCAACATCCTGCGCATCGAACGGTTCGACGCCACCGCGCTGCCGGGAACGGTCGGGATCGCGTACTTCACCACGCAGATCGGGCCCGCAGGAACGAGCGTGCAGATCTTCGGGAAGGGCTTCGGCGCCACGCCCGGGCAAAACACGGTCTCTTTCAATGGTGTGGCGGCGGTCGTGACGGCGGCCGCGTCCAATCGCCTGATCGTGATGGTTCCTCCCGGGGCGACGAGCGGAGCGATCTCGGTCACGACACCAGCCGGGTCGGCGAGCTCGGGACAGAGCTTCCGCGTGCTGGGCGCGCTCGCCCTCATCCCGGCCGCCGCGACGACATTCGTCGGCGCGACCGTCCCGTTCACCGCGACGGAAGGCGGCACGCCGACGACCAGCGTGCACTGGGCCGTGAACGGTCTGCGCGGCGGCAGCCCGAACACCGGCACGATCTCGGCGACGGGTCTCTACACCGCGCCGAGCGCGCCGACGACGGCCACGATCACCGCCACGAGCACGGACCTCAGCACGCACTCGGCCTCGGCGCAGGTGACGGTGATCCCGCCGCTGCCGTCCTTCGCGGCGAGCCGCGTCGTGACCGTCGCGGTGGGCGAGCCCGCGCCGGTCAGTAATCGGAGCGTCACCGCGATGGCCAGCGTCGCGTTCGAGCCCGTGATCACCGGAGTGAGTCCCGCGAGCGGAACGCGCGGGGCGACAACGCCGGTGACGGTCGTGGGCGCCGGCTTCGGCGGCGCGACCGCCCTCGTGTTTCTGAGGAACAACGTCATCGACGCGGCCATCGCCGCCGCCAACCTCGTGGTGAGCGCCGATGGCAGCACGGCGACGGCGGATGTCACGGTCGCGGCCGGCGCGATCGCCGGCGGGCGTGTCGTGCAAATCGTGACGGCGAGCGGATCGTCGTCGCGCCTGGGCACCGGCGGCAACACGGTCACGGTGCAGTGAGACGGAGGCCCCATGCAACGAGTGGCAAGCACGGTCATCGTCAGCGTGCTGCTGACTCTCGTCGAGATGGCGCCCGCTGCCGCTCAGGTCTTCACGAGCGGCAGCACCGGCGCGGACGGCGCGTTCACCCCGACCACGAGCACGACGCTCACGCTTCCGCCGAACGGGATCTTCAACTTCACGACGATCACGATTCCGGCGGGCGTGACCATCCGCTTCGCCCGGAATACCGGCAACACGCCAGTGATCCTGCTCGCCACGGGCCTGGTGACGATCGCCGGCACGCTCGACGTCAGCGGAGCGAACGGCGGCTTCGGCGTGATCAACGGCGTCGCCCTCGGGCCGAACGGCGGTGCCGCGGGGCCGGGCGGCTTCGACGGCGGTGCGGGCGGTAACGGCGTCGTGGCCACAGGGGGCGGAGCCGGGCTCGGTCCCGGCGGCGGCGCCGGTGCCCCGTTGCCCGCGAGCTCCCTCGGCGTCAACGGCGTCGGCGGTGGTGGCGGGTTTCTCGTTGCCGGGGCCGCGAGCAACAACTCGCCGCCGAATCCCGGCGGCGCCGGGTACGGCACGTCGCCTCTCGTGCCGCTCGTCGGCGGCTCGGGCGGCGGGGGCGGCAGTGCGCCCGCGGGCCACACCGGCGGCGGCGGTGGTGGCGGCGGCGGCGCAATTCTGGTCGCCTCGTCGACGGGCATCACCTTCAGCGCTGGAACGATCCTCGCCAAAGGCGGACTCGGCGTTGCGACGTCGCCGGTCGTCCAGGTGCCCGGGCCCGGGTCGGGCGGCGGCGGCAGTGGCGGCGCGGTCCGGCTGGTCGCGCCCTCCATCACCGGGACCGGAACGATCAATGCGAGCGGTGGTCTCAGCACGGCCGGTCCAGGCATCAGCGCGGGAAGCGCTGGGCGCGTGCGGCTCGAGGCCTTCACGAACACCGCGGCCATCACGTATGCCGCGACCCCGCTCACCGCGATCTCGACGAGCACGCCCCTGCCCGCGCTCCTGGCGACTGCGCCGTCGCTCCGCATCACCGCGATCGACGGCGTCACGGTCCCGGCGAGCCCGTCCGGGGCCTTCGCCACGCCGGACGCGATCCTGCCGGTGGGCACCGTCAACCCCGTGGAGATCACGGTGAGCGGCAGCAACATTCCTCCGGGGACCGCGGTGACGATCAGCGTCAGCGGCCAGGTCGGCGTTGCGACGTCCACCACAGCGACCCTCACCGGCACGCTGGCGTCGTCGAGCGCGTCGGCCAGCGTGACCGTGCCGACGAACCAGGCGAGCGCGGTCAGCGTGTGGGCGAGTTTCACGTTGACCGCCGCGACCGACAGCGGGTCCACGTATGACGACGACGGCGACGAGGCCGTGCCCGTCATCGTCGTTTCGCGATGAGCGTCCTCGTCCTGCTCGTCACGGTCGTCTCGTTCGCCATCGCCACGCCTGCTCACGCGGCGCCGAAGCCCGACATCGGCTGTGTGAGCTGCCATCGCGGGATCGAGGACGCGCACCCGACGAAGCCGCTCACCTGCACGCAATGCCACCGCGGTGATCCGAAGGCGTCGGAGGCGACGAAGGCGCACGCGGGAATGTGGGCCAACCCCAGTGACCTGCGCATCGTCGGACAGACGTGCGGGACCTGCCACACGGCCATCGCCGCCAAGGTGAAGTCCTCGATCATGGCTCACCGCTCGGGCACGCAGAGCGGCACGCTGTTCCCCAACGGGCTCCAGCCCACGCGGGAGGCGGTGACGTTCAACATGGCGCCGGTGGCGACGACGCCGGGCGTGCCGTTACCCAAGGGCCATCCGCTGCCGAAGGGCGCCGTGGCGCGGCTCGAGCCGATCCCGACGTTCGAGCAGAGCGGCGACGTCTTCTTCGACCTCCTCCGCAAGGAGTGCACGTCCTGCCACCTGTGGACGCAGCCGAAGGCCCTGAAGGGCAACATGCGCGCCACGGGCTGCGCCGCCTGCCACATGCCCTACGCGGACGACGGGCTCTACCAGGGCGGCGACGTCGCGATGTCGAAGACCCGCCAGGGCCGCCCGATCCGCCATGTCCTCACCAAGCACGTTCCCATCACCCAGTGCGCCACCTGCCACAACGGGGGCTCGCGGGCAGCCATGAACTTCCGCGGCATGATGGAAGCTCCGCCCGAAGGCAAGCAGACCTTCGTCTACGACCAGGATCTGCTGCACGGCCACGCCTACACGCAGCAGATCCCCGACGTGCACTTCACCAGGGGCCTGGCCTGCATCGACTGCCACACCGAGCGGGAGATGCACGGCGACGGGCAGATCTACGCCAAGCGCCACTACGAGGTGGAGGTGCGCTGCGAGACCTGCCACGGCACGCCCGATCGGGTCGCGACCGGCGTCACCTCGCAGGGC
>DASYTM010000104.1:0-6892 GCA_036002345.1 Candidatus Methylomirabilota bacterium
CCCGATCGGCCGGCTCTTCGGCATCGGGCCCGAGGTGCCGATCATCCAGCAGTACGAGCCGCATCCGATCACGCGCGACCTCGCCGGCATCACGACGCTTTTCCCGCTCACGCGCACGGTGACGCCGCTGAAGACGCTGCCCACCGGCGTCAACGTCCAGCCGCTGGCCCGGACGAGCGCGGAGTCCTGGGGCGAGACCGACCGCGACGCGCTGGAGAAGGGGACGGCCAAGCCGGATCCTCAGGATCCCAAGGGCCCGCTGCCGGTGGCCGTGGTCGTGACCAAGGACAAGGCGCGCATCGTCGTGTACGGCACGTCGAACCTCGCGACGAACCAGTTCCTCAACGTCCAGGGCAACCGCGACTTCTTCCTCAACACCGTGAGCTGGCTCGCCGAGGAGGAAGACCAGATCACGGTGCGGCCCAAGGACACCAAGTCGTCGCCCATCTTCCTCAGCGCCCGCCAGGGCCACGTGGTGTTGCTGCTGCCGCTCGTCGTCCTGCCCGGCCTCGTGCTCGCGGGCGGGATCGTCGCGCTGGTCCGCCGGCGCGGCGCCAAGTAGTTCGCGGATGCGCTGGAAGACGAACGCCGCGCTCGCCGTCGTCCTCCTGCTCCTCGGCGCCGCCTACTACGTCTACGAGGTGCGCTGGGCGCCCGACCGCGAGAAGGCGGAGACTCGCAAGGGGCGCGTGTTCCAGGCCGAGGCCGCCGACGTCACCGCCGTCGAGCTCAAGCGGCGCGACGACACGGTGCGGCTGACGCGCGTGGGCGAGGCGTGGGAGATGAAGACGCCGGTGGCGGCGCGCGGCGACCGCGCGCGCGTGGACGAGACGCTCACCACGGTGCTCACGGCCAAGGCCGACCGCGAGATCGACGCCAAGCCCGCCGCCCTCGCCGACTTCGGCCTCGACAAGCCCGCGGCGGAGATCACCCTCACCCTCAAGGACGGCAAGACGATCGGCGTGGCCCTCGGCAGCAAGACGCCGACGGGCGTCTGGGTCTACGGGCGCGAGACGGGCAAGCTCGCCGTGGTGGCGCTCCCCGAAAGCGTCCTGCGCGAGGCCACCAAGCCCGCCGCCGAGTTCCGCGACCGCGCCGTGCTCGCCTTCGACCGCGGGCAGGTCTCGGGCTTCGACGTCGTCGCCGAGGGCGTCACGGTGACGGTGGACCACGTCGGCGACGCCTGGCGGATCGTCAAGCCCGCCACGCTGCCCGCGGACACCGAGACGGTGGGCGAGATGTTCGAGAAGCTCACCGCGGCGAAGGTGAAGGAGTTCGTGGCCGAGGCGCCGCGCTCGCGCGTGCCGTACGGGCTCGATCAGCCGCTGCGCCTCACCATCCACACGGGCAAGGACAAGGACCGCGCCAGCCGCACGCTGCTCGTGGGCCGCGCGGACGCCGCGAAGAAGGGCGTCTACGCGATGCGCGAGGGCGAGTCCAGCGTGTTGCTCCTGCCCGAGGACATCACCAGGGCCATCCCGCGCACGGTGGCCGCGCTGCGCGACAAGCAGGTGGTCGCCGTCGACCGCGAGAAGGTCACGCGCGTGGAGGTCGAGAGCGCGAAGGGGACGGTGGCGCTGGCGCGCGAGAAGGACAAGTGGGCGATCACCGCGCCCCAGGCGCTGCCCGCGGACCAGGTCGAGGCGAGCGCGCTCGTCACGCGCGTGCGCGACCTCCGCGCGCAGGGCTTCCTGAGCGACGACGCCTCCGCGGTGTCGCGCGTGCTCGCGAAACCCACCGTGAAGCTCACGCTCACCGAGCAGGGGAAGCCGCCCACGATCGTGCTGCTCGCGCCGTCGGGGGAGCGCCGCGGCGGCGCGTCGAGCGCGTACGCCGCCGTGGCCGGCCGCGGGCCCGTGGTGCTCGTGGACGGCAAGGCCCTCGACGAGCTGAGCCGCTCCGTCGACGACCTGCGCGACCACGCGCTCTTCGCGGGCCTGGAGCCGAAGGACATCAAGCGGCTGCGCGTGCGCGCGGGCGGACAGACGGCCGTGCTCGAGCGAAGCGGCGACACGGAGTGGAAGCTGGTGGAACCGACCAGGGGCGCGGCCAAGAGCGCCCGCGTGGACGACATCGTCTACGGCCTGCGGTCGCTGCGCTGGAAGCAGATCGTGGCCCCCGGCGGCGAGGAGGCCGCCCGGTACGGGCTCGACGCCCCAACCCTGGAGGTCGTTCTCTTGAAAGGCGACGGCGGCGAGCTGGCCCGGCTCGTGGTCGGCCGGCGCGACGCCGACCGCGCCTACGTCCGCACGGGCAGCGGGCCCGCCGTCTACGCGGTGGACCCCCGCCTGCTCGCCCCGGCCCCCAAGGTGCCCGACGATCTAAAGGGGTGATAAAGTCTCGATAGATGACGCGTGAGATTTTCATCGTCGCGCGCGACCGACCCGATCTCTATCGCTACCTGAGTCAAACGTTCTCCGATGCGGAGAACGTGCAAGTGATCTGGGACCGGCGCAGCGGGGAACGCCGCACCGTCGGCGAGGGCCCGCAGAGCGCCGAGCGCCGCCGCGGCGACCGGCGCACGCGCACGAACGTCGACCACGAGCTGCGCACGGTCGGTTACGCCTTCATCAGCATTTCCTAGGCGCCTCGGAAACTGGACCGTGCCCGCCCGCCGCTGTAGCATGGGACCCCTGTGAGCGAGCCGGGCGTCTATCTCAAGCAGATGGAACTGGGGCCGATGCAGAACTTCGTCTACCTCGTCGGCGATCCGGTGACGCGCGAGTGCGTCGTGGTGGATCCCGCGTGGGAGATCGACACCATCGTGGATACCGCCGAGGCCGACGGCATGCGCCTCACCGGCGCGCTCGTCACCCACACGCATCAAGACCACGTCGGCGGCAGCCTCGCCTCGTGGAACATGCCGGGACGCATCCCCGGGGTCGAGGAATTGCTCGCGCGCGTCCCGCTCAAAGTCTACGTCCACAAGGCCGAGCGCGAGTTCCTGCCCGGTCTCGGCGGGGACCTCGTGAAGGTGGACAACCACGACACGCTCACGCTCGGCCGCCACACGCTCCGGTTCCTGCACACGCCCGGCCACACGCCTGGCTCCCAGTGCTTCCTCGTGGACGGGCGCCTCGTGTCGGGCGACACGCTCTTCATCGGCTCGTGCGGCCGCACGGACCTGCCCGGCAGCGACCCGAGCGAGATGTACGCCTCGCTCACCCAGCGGCTCGGCGCGCTGCCCGACGACACCGTGCTCTTCCCCGGCCACAACTACGGCGGGCCGTCGTCCACCATCGGCGACGAGAAGCGCGGCAATCCCTTCATGCGCTTCGCCTCGCTCGGGGACTTCCTGCGGGTGATGGGGCCCGCGCGGCTGGCCCGCTCGTGATCTCCGGCCGCGACGTCGCCACGCTGCTCACGCGCCACGGCTTCGACTTCTTCACGGGCGTGCCGTGCTCGCTCGTGGAAGACGTCATCTCGGTGCTCGAGGGCGGACACGACGCGCCGTACGTCGCGGCCGTGCGCGAGGACGCCGCGGTCGGGCTGGCGGGCGGCGCGTGGTTCGCGGGCCGGCGGCCGTGCGTGCTGATGCAGAACTCGGGGCTCGGAACGAGCCTCAACGCGCTCGCCTCCTTCGCGCTGATGTACGGGCTGCCCGCGCTCGTGGTCGTGACGTGGCGCGGCTACGAGGGCAAGGACGCGCCCGAGCACATCCTCACCGGCGCCATCACCCCGAAGCTCCTCGACTTGCTCGGCATGCCGTACCGCGTGCTCTCCGCCGAGAGCGCGGCCGCCGACGTCGCGTGGGCCGCGAAGGAAATGGACGCCCGCATGCAGCCCGTCGCGATCGTGGTGCCGCCGAAGATCGTCGAGACCGGCAAAGCTCACGCGCACGGAGCGTCCGCCCGACCGTCGGGCCCCGGAGGCCCTGCGAAGGGGCCCCGACGGCAAATACAAAGGGCCGACGAAGCCGGGCCCGCCGACCTGGGTCCGGTGATCTCCCGTCTCGCCGCGATCACCGCCGCGCGCAAGCCGATCGGCGCGGAGCCGATCGTGCACGCCAACGGCTACATCTGCCGCGAGTCCTTCTCGGTCGGGGACCGGCCGCAGAACTTCTACATGATCGGCTCGATGGGCCTCGCCTCCGCGATCGGCCTCGGGCTCACGCTGGCCCGGCCCGAGCGCGCCGCCGTCGTGTTCGACGGCGACGGCAACCTCCTGATGAACTTCGGCATCCTCGCCATGGTCGGCGGGCTGGCGCCCCGGCGGCTCGTCCACGTCGTCTTCGACAACGAAGTCTACGGCTCCACCGGCAACCAGGCGTCGCCGTCGCGCGGGGTCCGGCTGGACCGCGTCGCCGCCGCGGCCGGGTACCGCACGGTGGCCGCCGTCACCGACGGAGCGGACGTCGAGGCCGCCGTGCGCACGGCCCTCGGCGCCGAGGGTCCGCACTTCGTGCTCGTGAAGACGACGGCGGAGGAGGCGGACGTGCCGCGCATCCCGTACAGCCCGGCGGAGATCCGCGACCGCTTCCGTGGGAGCGCCCCGTGATCGAGCGCCGGACGACGCGGCTCAAGCGGCTCCTCACGCGCCCGGAGATCGCCTTCCTCATGGAGGCGCACAGCGGCCTGTCGGCGCGCATCGTCGAGGAGGCGGGTTTCGAGGGCGTCTGGGGCAGCGGGCTCACCATCTCGGCCGCCTTCGGCGTGCGCGACAACAACGAGCTCTCGTGGTCGCAGGTGGTGGACCACGTGACGTTCATGGCCGAGGCGACGTCCATCCCGCTGCTGCTCGACGGCGACACGGGCTACGGCAACTTCAACAACATGCGCCGTCTCGTGCGCAAGCTCGAGCAGGTCGGCGTGGCCGGCGTGACCATCGAGGACAAGCTCTTTCCCAAGACGAACTCCTTCTTGAGATCCGAGCTCCAGCCGCTCGCCGACGTCGAGGAGTTCTGCGGCAAGATCAAGGCGGGCAAGGACAGCCAGACGGACGCCGACTTCGTGCTCGTCGCGCGCGTGGAGGCGCTGATCGCGGGTTGGGGTCTCGGCGAGGCGATCAAGCGCGCCGAGGCCTACCACGCGGCCGGCGCCGACGCGATCCTGATCCACAGCCGCCAGTCGAGTCCCGCGGAGATCTTCGGCTTCCTCGACGAGTGGGCCAACCGCGCGCCGGTGGTGCTGGTGCCGACCAAGTACTGGCGGACGCCCACCGAGGACTTCCGCGCGCGCCGCGTGAGCGTCGTCATCTGGGCCAACCACGTGCTGCGCGCCTCGATCGCCGCCATGCAGGCGACGGCGGCGCGGATCCGCGAGGAGCAGACGCTGCTCAACGTCGAGCCCAACGTGGCGCCGCTGCACGACGTGTTCCGGCTCCAGGGCGACGAGGAATTGCAGGAGGCCGAGAAGCGGTACCTGCCGGCCGCCCGCGGCACGTCGCTCTCCGCGATCGTGCTGGCCGCGGGCGCGGGCACCGAATTCGGCGGGCTCACCACGGCCGTGCCCAAGGCCATGCTCAAGGTGCAGGGGCGCCCGATCCTCGCCCGGCTGCTGGACGACTTCGCCTACTTCGGCTGCCGCGACGTGACCGTCGTGCGCGGCCACCACGCCGCCGCGGTGGACGTGGCCGGCGCCCGCCTCGTCGACAACCCGGAGTTCGCCGGCACGAGCGAGGCCTTCTCGCTGGCGCTCGCCGAGGACGCGCTGGTGCCCGGCACGCTCGTGGCGTTCGGCGACATCGTGGTCAAACGCCACCTGGTGCAGGCGCTGCTCGAGGACGCCGGCGACGGGCTCGCCCTCGTGGTCGACTCCGGGCTCGCGGGCGCGGACGTGGCGGATCGGGTGCGCGCGGACCGCCCGGACAGCGGCCGCTTCGGGTTCGACGAGACGCGCCTCGTCGCCCTCGGCGACGTCGTCCCGCGCGACAGCCACGGCGCCTGGGTCGGCCTCCTCCACGCCGGCCGCGACGGCGCCGCCTGGCTCCGCGAGGCGCTCGCCGCCGCGCGCGCCGACGGGACCCTGCGCGGCGCGCGCCTGTCCGACGTGATCACCCGGGTGTTGACCGCCGGGCGCCCCGTCCGGGTCATTTACACGCGGGGCGGCTGGGTGAACGTCAACAATCTCGCCGACCTGCTCGACGCCTCGGGGCTGTAGCGGCGCGCCTCGCGGCGCCCGCTTGGTGATTGCCGCCGCGTCGTGTCATAGTCGAAGGAATGAAGAACTGGCTGAAGAGCCGACTGATCGCCGGCTTCTTCGTCACCGTTCCCGCCATCGCGACCGGCTGGATCCTCTACGCGTTCTGGAGTTGGATCGACAGCCGCTTCGCGCCGATCTACGAGCGCATCTTGAGGCGTCCCGTCGAGGGCTGGGGCCTGGGGTTCCTCACCGCGGTCGTCCTGATCCTGATCTTCGGCATCATCGCGCGCAACGTCGTGGGCCGCCGCGTCCTGGCCTTCGGCGACCGCTGGCTCCACCGCGTGCCGGTCTTCCGCCTGCTCTATCCCTCGGTGAAGATGCTCATCGACTCCTTCTCACCCGAGCGGCGGAACTCGTTCAAGGCGGTGGTCCTCGTGCAGCATCCGCGCGAGGGCACGTACGCCTTCGGCTTCGTGACGAGCCAGGTGCTCGTGGAGGCGCCGGCGGGCAAGGGCGAGATGGTGACGGTGTTCGTGCCCTCGAACAACCTGTACCTGGGCGACATCATCGTGGTGCCGGAGCTGGACGTGATCCACACGGGCCTCACCGTCGAGGAGGGCATCCGCATCATCCTCTCCGCCGGGACCGCGACGCCCCACCGCCTGCCCCGGATCTAGGCCAGCGCGTCGATCCAGGCGCTGATCGCCTCGCCGAGCGGCGTCAGCGAGCCGAAGAAGAAATGATCCGCGCCTTCGATCACCACGACCGACGCCGACGGCATGCCGATGCGCAAGTCTTCGAGCGCCGCGGGT
>DASYTM010000105.1:0-16914 GCA_036002345.1 Candidatus Methylomirabilota bacterium
GGTAGACGGTGTTGCCGTGGACGACGGCCTGGCTCAACCGGGGGCCGACCTGGATGCGCTTGGGGCTCATGGCGGGTTCCTTTCCGTGGCGGTCGATGGGTGCGGGCAATGATACAACGACGGCGGGAGGAGCCTGCGCGCGGCAGGCGTCAGCCGCGGACGACGAGGAGGAGACCGGAGGCGAACAGGAGCGCGAAGACGATCCGCCGGAACTTCATCTGATCCACGCGCGCGAAGAGCGCCATGCCGACGAGGAGGCCGAGCAGCGCGGGCACGAGGAAGACCGCCGCGTAGCGCCACATCTCGAGCGTGAGGAACCCCGCCCACCAGTAGCCGAGCATGATCACCACCTGGTTCACGAGGAAGAACGCCTGGAGGTTGGCCTTGATCGTGCGCGGCGACCAACCCTGGGACGCCATGTACAACACGACCGGCGGACCCGGAGTTCCCACCGCCGCGCCGAGCAGGCCGGCCGCCACGCCGGCGCCGAGCGCCCAGCCGCGGCCGGGCAGGCGCCCGGGATACACGCCGAGCCACTCCAGCAGGACGACGGCCAGCAGCACGACGCCGATCGCGCGGTTGAGCGCGCTCACGGGCAGCGCCGCGAGCAGCCACACGCCCAGCGGCGTGCCCGCCACCGAGCCGAGCAGCAGCGCGGGCATGCCGCGCGGATCGAAGTCCGCGCGCAGCGGGACGAAGATCACGATGGTCGCGAGCACCGTGTAGACGGTCAGCAGCACGATCGCCGTCACGGGCGACATGACGAGCGGCAGCAGGCCCAGGGCCACGAGGCCGTTGCCGAAGCCGGCCAGGCCGAGGACGAGGAACGCGCCGGCGATGATGAGGGCGCCGAGCGCCCAGTCCGCGCTCACGCCCGGCGAAACTCCGTGGCGTCAGGCTTGCAGCGTCCCGGAAGCCGGGAGGAGTCCGCCATGGCGAAGTGTGAGGTGTGCGGCAACGATTACGACAAGGCCTTCGAGGTGGTCGCGGCGGGCAAGCGCCACGTCTTCGACAGCTTCGAGTGCGCGATCCACCGCATGGCGCCGAGCTGCGCCCACTGTGACTGCAAGGTGGTGGGCCACGGCGTGGAAGCGGCCGGCGAGTTCTTCTGCTGCGCCAGCTGCGCCCGCATGGCCGGCGAGCAGCGGCTGCGCGACAGGGTGGCCTGATGAGCTGAAACGGGGGGCCCCGACATGGCCCCCCAAACCCCCCAGACATTCGGGACGCCCCGGCGGAGCCGTGGCGCCCCTCGATTCACCGACAGCGCTCTAGCCTTGGGCCCGCGTGGGCCGGTAGCCGCGGCCGGTCATGCAGCGGTCGAAGTCGCGGTTCATCTTCACGTCCTGGAGCTTGGCCATCGCGATGTCGGCGAGGCCGCCCACCAGGGTGTCCGGGAACGGGCGCGCATCCACGGCGTCGCGCGCGCACGCCATCTCGTCGAGGGTGATCTGGGGGATCTGCGCGCCCGGCTTGGTCCAGTCGCCGCCGCCGACGTCGAAGCGCGTCGTGCAGCCGGCGAGCACCACGGCCGCGGCGACGATCACCAGCGCTCTCACAGCTCCACCAGGATCTTCATCACGTTGGCGCCTCCCAGCGCGGCCTGCATGCCTTCGGTGAGGGCTTCCAGGGGGATCTTGCGGCTCACGAGCGGAGCGAGCGGCACCGCGCCGCTTCCGGCGAGGCGGATCGCCTCCTCCCACGCCGCGCGCGTGTACAGCCGGCTCCCGTGCATGGTCAGCTCGCGCGCGAACATCGGATAGAGATTCACGAGCATCGGCTCGGAGTGGATGGCCACAATGCTGACCGTGCCCCACACGCGCACCACGTCGGTCATCAGGCGCACCGCGGCCGGATTGCCGGTGACCTCGAAGGCCACGTCCACGCCGACGCCCTCCGTCCAGTCGTTGACGAACTTGATGGGATCGCGATCACGCCCGATCGTCTGGAGGCCCAGCGTGCCGAGCAGGCCGAGCCGGAACTCGTTGATCTCGGAGACCACGACCTCGGCCCCGCGCTCGCGGCACACGAGGCCGATGAGCGTGCCGATCGGCCCGCCGCCGAAGACGAGCACGCGATCGCCGCGCTTGACGCCCGCGCGCGTCACATCGTGCGTGGCCACCGCGAGCGGCTCGATGACGGCCGCGGCGTCGTCGCCGAGCGTGTCGGGAACCTTCAGCAGGTGCTCGGTGCCCACCGGGTAGTACTCGCGCATGCCGCCGGGCAGGTCCACGCCGAGCACCTTCAGCGAGTAGCAGAGGTACGACGCGCCCATGCGGCAGGCGCGGCACGCGCCGCACTTGACCACGGGCTCGACGACCACGCGGTCGCCGGCGCGGAAGCCGCTGTCCTTCGGCGCCTCCGCGACCTCCGCGAACGTCTCGTGGCCGATCACGCCGCCGCGCGGTACGCGGGCGTCGAGATGGCCCTGGAAGATGTGAAGGTCGGTGCCGCAGATGCCGACGCGTTTGACGCGCAGCAGCGCCTCGCCGCGGGCGGGCGCGGGCACGGGCACGGATCCGGTGGAGAACTTACCGGGACCCTCGTAGAAGGACGCGCGCATGGTCTTCGACGCCATCCCGCGAAGGTTAACACGACCGGGGTCGTTGGCACCCCGTTCGCACCGTCTATCCGGCAAGGGGGACGCCATGGATCTGACTGCATTGCTTGACCGTTTGGCCCGGGTCGATCCCACCGACCGGCCGTTCCTGAGCCTCTACGTCGACAAGCGTCCCGACAACACCGGTCGCCAGCACTGGGCCCCGATCGTCCGCAAGGAGGTCAACGAGCGCGCGCGCTCGTTCGGCGAGCGGACGGCGGCCCGTGCCGCCTACGAGGCGGACGCCGCGCGCGCGCTCACGTGGCTCGAGTCCACGCCCCCGTCGGCGCCCGGGGTCGCCGTGTTCGCGTGCGAGGCGGCCGGCGTCTTCGAGGGTGTCGAGCTCGAGGCGCCCGTGGAGACCGAGCTCGTCGTCGGGCGCGGCCCGCATCTCTACCCGCTGGCGCGGCTGCTCGATCAGTGGCGCCGGTACGCGGTCGTCGTGGCCGACACGCGTCACGCCCGCGTCTTCGTCGTCGCCCTCGGCACGATCCGCGCGCGGGGCGAGATCGAGAGCGACAAGGTCAAGCACCAGGCCCAGGGCGGCTGGGCGCAGGCCCGTTATCAGCGCCACGTCGAGAACTTCCAGCGCGAGCACGTCAAGGAGCTGGTCGAGTTGCTGGAGCGCGTGGTGCGCGAGGAGGAGATCGAGCGCGTCCTGCTCGCAACGGACGAGGTCGCGTTGCCGATGATCCGTGACGCCCTCCCCAAGATGCTCGCCGAGCGCGTCGTCGAGATCTCGGGCCTCGACCTCACGTCGTCCGAGGCGGAGATCCTGAACGAGACGCTGGAGATCGCGCACCGCGAAGACGAGCGTGACGACGCCGAGCGGCTGGGGCGCGCGCTCGACGCGTACCGCGCGGGCGGGCTCGGAATGATCGGCGTCGCGGGCGTGATGGCCGCGCTCGACAACGGCCAGGTGCACGAGCTGTTCCTCGTGGCCGACCCGTCTCGACTGGAGGGCCAGGACGGCGTGGCCACCGCCGCGACGCTCGTGACGAAAGCCCGGCAAACGGCCGCGCGCGTGAGCTTCCTCGATGACGCGGCCTTGCTCGCGGAAGCGGGCGGCGTCGCCGCGCGACTGCGCTTTCGGCTCCAGAAACGGGCGGCCTAGGACCAGGGAGGTGACCAGGTGAGCGGAAAGAACAACGTCAACCCGGATCATTACAAGACCGCGGGCCGCGACCGCCAGGGGGAAGACCTCGTGGGCACGCCGCGCCCGGAGACGACCGGATCCGCGCCGCGCCGCCGCAAGAAGAAGGGTGACGGCCCGCCGCCGAACCTCATCCCCGGCGCGCCGCCCATCGGCGAGCGTCCGAAATCGGACGAGTCGGAGGACTGAGCCGCTCTGCGATAATGGGCGCCCTCAGGAGGGACGCGCCCTGCGCACGATCGATCACGGCCCGCGCGGCCGCATCGTCATTCTCGACACCGTCACGCGCTGCGACGGCAACGCCGGCGCCCGCGATGTCGTCGTCGTCGGCTCGTTTGCCGGCGCGCTGTCGCTCGGGTTCGCGCTCGAAGTCGGGGTACGCGGGCTGATCGCCCACGACGCGGGGGTCGGCCGCGACGCCGCGGGCATTTCCGGCTTGCCGCTCGCGGACCGCCTGGGCATACCGGCCGCGGCGGTGGCCGTCGAGTCCGCGCGGATCGGCGACGGCGAGAGCGTCTACACCGACGGCATCGTGAGCCACGCCAACGCGCGCGCGATGGCGCTGGGCGTCGTCGCCGGCCAGAAGGCCGCCGACGCCGCCCACGCCTTGCTGGCGGCGCCGCCCGGCGCGCCGGCGCCCGAGCCGATCGTCGATCGCGGGCAGCGAGTGGCCGAGACGACCGCGGACGGGCGCGTGGTGCTCGTGGACTCGATGCTCTTCGCGCGGCCCGAGAACCGGGGCGACGTCATGGTGTGTGGCTCGCACGGCGGCCGCGTGAACATGGCGCGCGCGCTCGAGATCAGCCCGCGGGGCGCCGTCTTCAGCGACGGCGGCGGCGCGCGCGAGGGCTCGGGCGTGAATGGGTTGCCGCTCCTGGACGAGGCAGGCGTGGCCGCCGCGGCGGTGGACGCGATGCGGGCTCGCATCGGCGACCCCGCGAGCACGTGGCAGGATGGCGTGATCTCGGCGGTGAACGAGACGGCGCGACGCGCCGGTGTGGCGATGGGCCAGCCGGCCGCCGCCGCCGCGCGCGCGATGCTGGCAAGAAACAGGGAGGCGTAACCATGCCGATGGCGGCGGTCGGGAAGGTGAAGCTGCATTACGTCGAAGTGGGGCAGGGGACACCGCTGATCTTCGTCCACGAGTTCGCGGGCGACGCGGAGAGCTGGCGCGCGCAGATGGCGTTCTTCGGACGGCGCTATCGTGCCATCGCGTTCAACGCGCGGGGCTACCCGCCCTCCGACGTGCCGGAGGATCCCGAGGCGTACTCGCAGCAGCAGGCCGCCGACGACATCAAGGGCGTGCTCGACGCGCTCGGCATCGCCAAGGCGCACGTGTGCGGGCTCTCGATGGGCGGCCTCGCCACGCTGCACTTCGGGCTCTCCTATCCCGACCGCGCGCTCTCGCTCGTCGTGGCCGGCGCGGGCTACGGCAGCGACGATCCCGAGGGCAACAAGAAGGACGTCGAGCAGGTGGCGCGGCGCTTCGAGACCGAGGGCATGGAGAAGACCGGCGAGTTCTATGCCCATGGGCCCTCGCGCGTGCAGTTCCTCGAGAAGGATCCCGCGGGCTGGCGCGAGTTCCGCGACCGGCTCTGCGCGGGCTCGGCCAAGGGGCACGCGCTCACCATGCGCGGCGTGCAGATGCGCCGGCCGACGGTCTACTCGCTGGAGGAGCGCCTGAAGAAGCTCGAGGTGCCGACGCTGATCGTCACCGGCGACGAGGACGAGCCGTGCCTGGAGCCCGCGATCTATCTGAAGCGCCAAATCCCGGCCTCGGGGCTCGTCGTGATGCCGAAGGCGGGCCACACCGTGAACCTGGAGGACCCCGACGCGTTCAACCGCGCGGTCTTCGAGTTCGTCACCACGGTGGACTCCGGGCGCTGGACGCGCCGGCGCGCCGATTCGCTGTCGAAGTCGGGGATCCTGCCCGCCGACAAGCGATAAATAGAGCATTTGTCCTGTCTTAACAGTAGCTTAGGCTCATTCTTGACTTTTCCGATCAGGAATATATAGTTTCGGCCATGGCGACGGCGACCACAGCCGAAGGCCGATGCCCGGTGTGCCGCGCGAAGCTCGTGGCGCGAGGCCCCGAGGAAGTCATCATCCGCAACGCCATCCTCCGCGTGGAATCCGCGACCGGCCGCGTGGATGCCAAATGCGCGCGCTGCAAGTCGTGGGTCGAGGTGCCGCTGAAGTACGTGGAAACGAGCGGAGGAGGCGAGCGTGAGTGACGTGAAGGAAACGAAGGCCCAGCGCGCGGAGCGGCTCAAGCGCGAGCTCAACCCGTGGGAGGCGTACGAGACCATCGAGCGCTTCGCGCGCGAGGGTCACGCCTCGATCCCGCCCGAATGGGCCACGTACTTCCGCTGGTGGGGCATCTATTCGCAGGGCGACGGCGTCGGCGCCGTCGGCGGCACGGGCGGCGAGGGCCGCGCCACGAAGTACTTCATGGTGCGGGTGCGCATCCCGAACGGGATCGTGGCCGCGCCGCAGCTGCGCACGCTCGCCGACCTCACCGAGCGGCACGCGCGCGGCATCGCCGATCTCACCGTGCGGCAGAACGTGCAGCTCCACTGGGTGACCATCGAGGACCTGCCGCTGCTGATGCACGCGCTCTGGCGCGCCGGGCTCACGAGTCTCGGCGCCTGCGGCGACGTCACGCGTAACGTCACGGGCTGCCCGCTGGCCGGCCTCGACGCCGACGAAGTGGCCGACGCCTCGCCGCTCGTGCTGCAGGCCACGCGTCTGCTCAACGGCAACACGGACTTCTACAACCTGCCGCGCAAGTACAAGGTCACGATCACGGGCTGCCGTGCGTGGTGCTCGTATCCCGAGATCAACGACGTCGGCCTGACCGCGCTGCACCACCCCGCATCCGGCGAGCCGGGATTTTCCCTCCGCGTCGGCGGCGGGCTCTCGACGGATCCGCGGCTCGGGGAGCGCCTGGACGCCTTCGTGCGCTGGCACCAGGCCGTGCCGGTCGTGCGCGCGGTGACCGAGGTCTTCCGCGACTCCGACGTCCTGCGCCAGCACCGCGAGAAGGCGCGCCTCAAGTTCCTCTTCCTCCAGCACGGCTGGACGGCCGAGCGCTTCCTCGGCGAGGTCGAGTCGCGCCTCGGGTATCGCCTCGACCGCGGCCCTCAAGAAGCGCCGCCCGACGACGTCTACCGCGACCACGTCGGCATCCATCCGCAGAAGTCCTCCGACCTCTGCTACGCCGGCGCCACCGTGCTGCGCGGACGCCTGACGCCGGCGCAGCTGCGCGCGCTCGCGGATGCCGCCGACCGTCACGGCGACGGCCAGCTGCGCACCACCACGATGCAGAACGTCGTCGTCGTCAACGTGCGGCGCGAGCGCGTGCGCGCGCTGGCGCGGGAGCTGGCCGACGCGGGGCTGCCCACGGGCGGCTCGCCGTTCCACCGCGGCACCATCGCGTGCACGGGCACCGAGTTCTGCAAGCTCGCGCTCACGGAGACCAAGGGCTTCGCCAAGCGGCTCGTGGAGGACCTCGAGGCGCGGCTGCCGAGCTTCCAGGAGCACGTGAAGCTCCACGTGACGGGCTGCCCGAACTCGTGCGGCCAGCACTGGATCGCCGACATCGGCATCGAGGGCAAGAAGCAGAAGGTCGACGGCGTGCTGCAGGACGCCTACTACTTCTGCGTCGGCGGCGCGCTCGGCGCGCGGCAGAGCGTGGCGCGGCCCATCGGGCTGCGGGTGCCCGCGACCGACGTCGCACCCGCCATCGAGCGGCTCCTCCGCGCCTATCTCGCGGAGCGGAACCAGGGCGAGACGTTCCGCGCGTTCGCCGCGCGTCACGACGACGCGACGCTGCGCGGGCTGCTGGCCGGCAATCCGGAGCCGGCCGTCGAGCGTGATCCCGCCGGCGGCCTGCTGCCGGCCGGGGTGGACGGCTAGCCGTGGGTCTGTTCCCGCTGTTCGTCGATCTCGAGGGCCGGCCGTGCGTGGTGCTCGGCGGCGGGGCGGTGGCCGTGCGCAAGGTCGAAGGCCTGCTCGCCGCGGGCGCGGTGGTGACGGTGGTGAGCCCGGCGCTGGACGAGCGGCTCGCCGCGCTCGCCTCCGAGGGACGCATCGCTCACGTCGCGCGCGGCTACGCCGACGGCGATCTCGCCGGTGCGGCGCTGGCGTTCGCGGCCACCGACGACGGCGCCGTCAACGGCGCGGTGGCCCGCGAGGGCCGGGCGCGCGGCGTGTGGGTGAACGCGGCGGACGATCCCGCGCATTGCGACGCGATCCTGCCCGCCGTCGTCCGCCGGGGCGCCGTCACCGTCGCAGTGTCGACGGGCGGCGCCAGCCCCGCGCTCGCCCGCGCGGTGCGCGAGCGGATCGAGGCCGCGCTGCCCGAAGCGTACGGCGCGCTCGCGGAGGCGGCCGCGGACGCGCGGCGGGACCTGCGCGCCTCGGGACGCCGCGCCAGCCCCGACGACTGGCTGGCCGCTCTCGACGCAGGACTGCGCGCGCTGCTCGCAGGCGCGCCGCCGGCGGAGGCATCGCGCCGGCTGCGCGCGCGCCTGGAGGACGCGGCGTGCGCCTAGGCGGGGTCGCCCTCGTCGGCGCGGGGCCCGGGGATCCGGGTCTCATGACCGTGCGCGGCCTCGAGCTGCTGCGCCGCGCCGAGGTCGTCGTCTACGACCGTCTCGTCGATCCGCGGCTGCTCCGCGAGGCGCCGCGCGCGAAGCATCTCTTCGCGGGCAAAGCCAGCGGCGACCACGCGCTGCCCCAGGAGCGCATCAACGCGCTCCTCGTACTCCACGCCAAGCGCGGCCGCCGCGTGGTGCGGCTCAAGGGCGGCGATCCGTTCGTGTTCGGCCGTGGCGGTGAGGAGGCCCTGGCGCTCGCCGCGGCCGGCGTGCCCTTCGAGATCGTGCCCGGCGTCAGCTCCGCCGTCGCGGCGCCCGCCTACGCGGGGATCCCGCTGACCCATCGCGGCGTGGCGTCGTCGTTCGCCGTCGTGACGGGCCACGAGTGCGGCAAGGCGCGCGACGCCGTGGACTGGGCGCGGCTCGCCACCGCGGTGGACACGCTCGTCGTGCTCATGGGCGTGGCCGCGCTGCCGCGCATCGCGCGCGAGCTGATCGCCCACGGGCGCGCGCCGCACACGCCGGTGGCCCTCGTGCGCTGGGGCACGACGGACGCGCAGACCGTCCTCACCGGGCGGCTCGACGGCATCGCGGCGCGCGCCCGCGCGGCGCGGCTCGACCCGCCGGTGGTCATCGTGATCGGCGACGTCGTCGGCTTCGCGGAGCGGCTGGCGTGGTTTCGTCCGGAGCGCGCGCTGGAGCACGCGCTGGGTTAGGCGCCCGCCGGCCGGTCGTTACGCCGGCGGCTATCCGGACCGGGTGTCGGGGACCATCGGTCTATCCCCGTCGTTGTGTGGCCGGCCTGCCCGGTTCGGCTTCACTCGAAGCGGAGGCGGAGCCTGTAACTACCCGCTCCGCGGCGGGCGTCTCGCTCATGCTAGCGCGTCCGCCGGCATCGCGCGGCCTTCCTCCGCAGCGTCAGGCGGCGCGGTCGCGGTCCCAGTACGACGGGCGTCCGTAGTAGGCGTAGAGCTGCTGCTCGTATTCGCGTTCGACGGGCCGCTCGCGGTCGTATGGCGGCGCGCCCTGGATCTGCGCGCGCGTCAGGCTCACACGCACGGCACGCTCGTTCCACGCGACGTCCTCGACCCATTCGGGCGCCACGAGCACCTGCTTGCCCGGCAGCCAGTTGCCGGTGCCGACGACGAGCCAGCGAATCGACCAGGCTCGGTCGTCGGCGAGGAAATCGTCGACGTGGCCGATCGTGCCGTCGCGCGCCTGGATCGCGTAGGGGATGACGTCTTTGCTCGACTGCAGGTGCGCGTCCTCGAGGTTGTCCTGCTCCGCGCGCGCCATCATCTCCTCCCTCACGGCGTCGGTCGCCGGGAACGGCGGCGCGGGGAGCATGACGGGTCCCCACGTGTAGGGACCGTACCAGTAGCTCGGGAAGCCGTAGTGCTGAAGCAGCGAGATCTCGTGCTGGCGCGAGACCGGCCGGTGCGTGTCGATATCGGGACTGCGCTCGACCTGGTCTCGCGTGAGCGCGACGATGACGCGCCGGCCAACGCGGTCGACCTCGCGGACGGACATCGGTGAGATCAGCACCTTGCGTCCTGAAAGCCAGCCGCCCGTGTCCACGACGAGGTAGCGCACCGTCCAGTGCACGTCGTCGAAGTAGCAGGTCTGCACTTCTCCGATCGCGCCATCAGTCGCCGCCAGATGGTAGCCCACGAGCTCTTTTGCGCCGATGAGCATGGTCGCCTCCTCTCGGCGGGAGCGGTGCAATGGAGGTGCCGGCGGCATGCGCCTTGCTCGAGCCCGGGGCATGTATCGCGCGATCGGTGTGCTGATCGTTCTGGCGTTACTCGTCACGCCTGTGGCCTGTCGTCGCCAGGCGCCGCCGCCACCGAGCGCCGCTGTCGCGTCGTCGGCGCGTTAGGCCCTCAGGCCCCACCCTCGAGCAGCACGCGCTCACGATCATCGCTTGCCAGATCACCCGGAGTTTGGTCTAATACCGAACTCCGATCAAGAAGGGGACAATTTCGGCATGAGCAAGATCGGGATCCTGGACGAGCACCCGGAGTGGTCGAAGCGGCTGATCGCCGAGCTGGAAGGCCGGGGCCACGCGGTGGAGCAGATCGACCACGCGGAGCACGGTTATGACCCGCGCGACCGGCGCCGGCGCTGGGACGTCGTGGTCAACCGCACGAGCCCGTCGTCTCACCGGCGGGGCCACGGCGGCGTGCTCTTCTACGCCGAGCCGCTGCTCGCGCACTGGGAGTCCATCGGCGTGCCCGTCATCAATCCCGTCGCGGCGTGGCGCTTCGAGAAGTCGAAGGCGCTCCAGGCCGGGCTGTTCGAACGGCTCGGCGTGCGGTACCCTCGCACTGTCGTCGTCAACGGCATCGCCCCCCTGCTGCAGGCGGCACGCGAGGTCCGATTTCCCGCGCTGGTGAAGCCCAACGTCGGCGGCTCGGGCGCGCTCATCGAGCGCTTCGAGAAGCCCGCCGACCTCGAGGCCCGTGCCGCCGCGCTGGATTTCGGGCCCGACGGCGTGGCCCTGCTGCAGGAGTACGTGGAGCCGCGAGACGGCGCCATCGTCCGCGTGGAGGTGCTCGACGGCCGCATGCTGTACGCGATCCGCATCGTCCGCCGTTCCGATCAGTTCAATCTGTGCCCGGCCGATCTCTGCCAGGCGCCCGCCCCCGGCGCGGCCGACGCGCTCGCCGCGTGCCCGGTGGACGCGGCGCCCGTCCTCGACATCACGCGCCACGAGCCGCCGCGCGAGGCCGTGGAGCAGGCCATCGCACTCACGCGCGCGGCCTCCATCGACGTCGGCGGCGTGGAGTACCTCGTCGGCGCCGAGGACGGCCGGACCTACGTCTATGACGTCAATGCCACGTCCAACTTCGTCGCCGACGCGCCGCGGGTGCTCGGGTTCGACCCGTTTCCGGCGTTCGCCGACGTCATCGTCCGCGCCGCGGGTGGCACGGCCCGCGCCGCGGCCTGAAGCAGGAAAGGAGACTCGCATGTCGCTGAGGCTCGGAGACGTCGCGCCCGATTTCACCGCGCAGACCACGCAGGGCACGGTCAAGTTCTACGACTGGATCGGCAACAGCTGGGCCATCCTGTTCTCGCACCCGCGCGACTTCACGCCCGTGTGCACGACCGAGCTCGGGTACGTGGCGCGGCTGAAGCCCGAGTTCGACAAGCGCAACGTGAAGGCCATCGGCCTCTCGATCGATCCCGTCAACTCCCACGAGGGGTGGGCCAAGGACATCCAGGAGACGCAGGGCCAGGCCCCGAACTTCCCGATCATCGCCGACCCCGAGAAGAAGGTCGCGAACCAGTACGGGATGATCCACCCGTCGCACGACGAGGTCTACACCGTGCGCACGGTCTTCGTCATCGACCCGCAGAAGAAGGTCCGCCTGATGATCACCTATCCGCAGACGACGGGCCGGAACTTCGACGAGATCCTGCGCGTGATCGACTCGCTGCAGCTCACCGACAAGCACCGCGTGGCCACGCCGGTGAACTGGAAGCAGGGCGAGGACGTCATCATCGTCCCCGCCGTCACCGACGAGGAAGCCAAGGCCAAGTTCCCGAACGGCTGGAAGGCGCTCAAGCCCTACCTCCGCCTGACGCCGCAGCCGAAGTAATCCGTCGGGTCCGGCGGGGCCGGTCGTCGCCCGCGGTAGTATCCTCCAACGCGGGCGATGACCGTTCCCGCCGGCCTGCGCGCGCTCCGCCACCGCGACGTCCGGGTCTTCTTCACGGGCCAGGCCGTGGCGCTCGTCGGCTCGTGGATGCAGCAGGTCGCGCAGGCGTGGCTCGTGCTCTCGCTGACCGACTCGCCGATGCGCCTCGGCCTCGTCGGCAGCCTCAACTTCCTGCCCATCCTGCTCTTCGCCGTCGTGGGCGGCGCCGTGGCCGACCGGCTGCCCAAGCGCCGCCTCCTCGTGCTCACGCAGTCGCTGCTCCTCTGCCAGACGCTGACGCTTGCCGTCCTGATCGTCACCGGCCGCGTCCAGTACTGGCACGTGTGCGGGCTCGCCCTCGTGTGGGGCATCGCGAACACCGTGGACCTGCCCGTGCGCCAGGCCTTCGTCGTCGAGCTGGCGGGACGCGCCGACGTCACCAGCGCGGTGGCCCTGAACTCCGCGGCGTTCAACGTGGCGCGGATCGTGGGGCCGGCCGCGGCGGGCCTCCTCATCGCGCGCGCGGGCGTCGCGCCCGCCTACTTCATCAACGCGGGCGCCTTCCTGGCGGTGATCGTCACGCTCCTGCTCGTGCGCACACGCGGCGCGCCGCCGCCGCGCGCCGTGGAGACGACCCTGGGCGCGGAGGTCCGCGAGGGCGTGCTCTACGCCCTCCGCACGCCGCGCATCCTGATCCTCCTCGCGGTGCTGGCCGTCGTCAGCATCACCGTCTTCAACTTCTCCGTGTACGTGCCGCTCTTCGCGCGGCAGGTGCTCGGCCGCGGGCCGGAGGGCTTCGGGCTCCTCATGGCCTCGGTCGGCGTGGGCGCGGTGGGCGGCGCGCTCATGCTGGGGGCGCTGCGCGCGCCGTCGGTTCCGCTCCTGTTCACCACCGGCTTCCTGTCGTGCGCCGGGCTCGTGGTGATGTCCGTGATGCGCCGCTTCGACGCGGCGGCCGCCGTGCTGTTCGTGCTCGGCTGGATCTCCGTGATGGTGGTGGCCGGCTGCCAGGTCGCGCTCCAGCTCGCCGCGCCCGACCGGCTGCGCGGCCGCATCATGAGCCTGCACACCTTCATCTACGGCGGCGTGTTTCCCTTCGGTGCCTTCACGGTCGGCACGATCGCCGAGCACTGGGGCGTGTCATGGGCCTTCCGCCTCGCCGGACTCTTCGGCCTCACCGCGCTGGCCCTCGTGCTCGTGTGGTGGCGCCGACGCCTTCGCGGCGCCTGAGGCTCGCTGGCGGCACGAGCGACCTGGTGCGCTACGCGGAGCGGGCGGGGGACGCGGGCTTCGCCTTCGCGCTGATCTCCGACCACTACCATCCCTGGATCGACAAGCAGGGGCAGAGCCCGTTCGTCTGGTGCGTGATCGGCGGGATCGCGGAGGCGACGGCGCAGCTCGGCACTTTACTCCGCTTCTACGAGCGCGAGGTGCTGCCGCAGCTCGGCAAGGCGCTGAAGCGGAAGAAGGCGGCGTAAGCACTTCGGAGGGGACCGTCGAACATCCTGACGAGGATGTGCGGGTCTGAAACCCGTGTTTACCGTCCGCCACGCGCTTTCGTCAGCGGTAGGAGAAGTTGGGCGCGGTTGACTAAACGTCGCGACGCTGATTCAGGCTCGGGGATCTCCACCTCAGCCCGGAGGCCGCCGCAGCCAAGCGATGAGGGCGGCGAGGGCGAGGGTGATCATGCCTGCGGCGAGCACTGTTCCGATGATGAGTAGTGTGCGCACTACTGAGGCTGACGGAGGGGCCGCACGGCGCGGGACTCACTCCTCTGGGCTGGAGTATGTGATCGTCGCCGTCAGGCGACGACAGCTCGCGCAAGTAAGTCGGGCATCCCTGAATTCCTGGCTGTCGCGAATCAGGGTCTCCGTGATCTTTCGCATCTCCGTCAAGCTCGTTGAGCAGATGAAGGCCAGGCAGGCAGGACACAGAGAGTCTCCGGGAGCCTGCTTGAGGATGCCCCTCACCGCCTCGGCCGGATTCATCAAGGAGTCGGAGTGTACGCGCACCGCCGCAGCACTGTGAAGAGAAATCCTCGAGCGTTATGTACGTTGGCGTACAGAGAGGCCGCCACGCCTAGAGAGGCTGCGTTATACTCGCCAGCGATGCCGGAAGATTTTCTGGCGAACCGCCTTCTCGCTGTCCTTGCTCCTGAGGAGCGCGCTCGCCTGCTCCGCGGTGCCAAATCCGAGCCGATCGATGCTCACCAGGTGCTCTATGCCGCCGGCCGTGAGATCAGCCACGTGTACTTTCCCATCAGTGGCATGGTTTCCATCGTCGTCAAGATGACGGACGCCGACGATGTGGAGGTGATGACGGTTGGCAACGAGGGCGTCATCGGCATTTCTGTGATCCTCGGCGTCACCTCAACCACCATAGAGGGGTTGTGTCAGATCCCCGGCCGGGCGCTGAAGGTCCCCGCCAGGGTCGTCTTGGAGGAGATTCGGCGCGCCGCCGGCTTGAACCGATTGCTGTTGCGCTACGCCGAGGCGGTGATGGTCCAGATCGCACAGCATACGGCATGCAATCGGACGCATTCCATGGAGCAACGGTGCGCGCGATGGCTCCTGATGGCGCGTGATCGAGTCGAAAGCGATGACTTTCCGCTTACGCAGCAGTTTCTGGCCCAGATGCTCGGCGTTCGACGCGCCACGGTCACCGTGATCGCCGGCGCCTTGCAGAAGGCCGGATTGATCGATTACAGTCGCGGCCACATTCACGTCGCCGATCGGCGTGGGCTCGAGGATGTCGCGTGCGAATGTTATGACGTCGTTCGGCGGGTCATGAAGAAAGTTACCGCGTAGCGTTTCTGCGACCCGGACGCGGTCACACCTGTCGGCTTGCGGGCCCGTCAGCGCCCTCGCCGCCTGCCTCAGCGGCATGGTACTTGTACGCTAAGGTACATTCGTGGGGACGATGACAGGTCGCAACGTCGCCAGCCGGTGGGTATGCTCCTTTCGCTGTCGTCTTCCCCGGGGTCGCCTCCGCGCGCTCTTTCCGAACGGCTTCCCGCCGCTGGGAGAAGTGACGTCGTGGCGCGAACACACTCCAACCGGCTGATCGCGGCCTTGCCGGCGGCGCATCGTAAGCGACTCCTCAAGGCGCTCGAGCCGGTGTCCCTGACGCTCAGGCAACCGCTCTATGAAGCGGGCGATCCGATCAAGTTCGTCTACTTTCCCCTGAGCGGCGTGCACTCGATCGTCAGCACGGTGGCAGACAGCGGCATCGTCGAGGTCGCCACTGTGGGCAACGAAGGCATGGTCGGGATCCCGGTATTTCTCGGCGGACGGAGTACGCCGGACGAGGCCTTCTGCCATGTCCCGGGCAGCGCCCTCCGAATGCGGGCGCCGCGCTTTCGGGAACAGGTCCGCCGGAGCCGCGCCCTCCGCGCCGTCATGCTGCGCTACACGCAGGCGTTCATCCACCAGATCGAGCAGCACGCCGCGTGCAATCGGCTGCACTCCGTCGCCGAGCGTTGCGCCAGCTGGCTGCTGATGACGCACGATCGGGTGAGCGCCGACGAGTTTCCCTTGACCCAGGAATCGCTCGCGCAGATGCTCGGCGTGCGCCGCGCCACCGTAACCACCGCAGCCGGCATGCTGCAGCGCGCGGGCCTCATCCGATATACGCGAGGACGCATCGCGATCGTCGACCGGAAGAAGCTGAAACGTGCGTCCTGCGTCTGCTATCGCATCATCCGCCAAGAATACAGGCGGCTCCTGGGCTGAGCCGTTCGACGTGGCCGGCGATCGAGCGGCACGGATTCCGTCTGGTCAACTCGCCACGTCGCGCGCCATCGCGGCCGGTACCTGGAACAAGCTCGCCCCTGCGGACAATCGGTTCAACGCGGCCTGCCATCGTGTCGTCGGTGATCAAGCGCCTGAGACGACCACGAGCAGCGTCAGGTCAGAGAGGTCAGGCAAGTCGCTCGAACCCGCGTTTAGATTCCGTCATCGCCCGAGCGCTGCGATTTCGCTCACGGTTGGGCTGACGGCGTAGGCGCGAGCTCGACGACGAGGCCGTCGCCCCAGCCGTACTTGGCCTCGGAGCGGACGCGCACGGCGTTCCATAAGACGGCGTCCGTCTGCGGGGAGAGGACGCGCGCCCGCGCCGCGAAGCGCCGCTCGCCGACGCGCACGGCCACGGCCGGATTCGCGCGCAGATTGCGCACCCACTGGGCGTTCTCGCCGTGCTCGGCGATCACATAGAACGCGCCGTCGTCAGACGTGAACCAGATCTCGATCTCTCGCGGCCGCCCCGTGACGCGGCCGGTGGTGGTCAGGTACAGGAAGTCGGGCTCGTCGCTCACTCAGCAGTTCAGATACTTGTCGCTGACGAGCGGCTTTTCGGCGCCGTCCTCCTCCCAGCGGCGGCGCTGGAGCCCCGCGAGGTCCTTGCCGTACACATGGATCTCGATCGTGTCGCGCTGGCTGGGGTTGTACATGCCGTGGATCTCGTCGCCGGGCACGAGGCGCGAGACGCCCCCCGCCTGGTGGCGCGTGACGCTGAGAGGCTCGACCTTCGCGCGGCCCGGGCCCGTTTCCGTGACGCGATAGCGGGTCTCCTCGATCTCGTTCTCGATCACGCCGATCACGCCCCACGTCTCGTGGTTGTGGGCGGTCGCCCGGTCGCCGGGCCGCCACACCACGGAGGTGATGTTGAACTTCGGCGAGCGATGGAGCATGTACCGGCCGCGCTGGCCTGGCGGCGAGGTCAGGTAGCGCGCGGGAATCGAGCCGGGATTGCGCACGAGCCGCGCGAGCAGCGGCGCCGTGCGCTCGGTCACCCGGTGGGCGTCGGTCTCCTCGCGCGTGATGCGGTCGAGATCGCCGATGAAATCGTTCAGCGTGTAGGTTTCGGTGGTCGCCATCGGGGCGTCTCCTTCAGGGTTCGACGGGCGTGTCCGTGCGGCCGCCCCAT
>DASYTM010000106.1:0-2757 GCA_036002345.1 Candidatus Methylomirabilota bacterium
CCGACGATGCGCGTGCCCTTGGAGCCGGGGGGCAGGCGCAGCGCCTGGGCGACGTTGGCGGGCACGGGCAGCGTCTCGTGGGAGATCAGCTTGAGCCACGTCTCGTCGCCGAGCGCGATCATGTCGTCGATGGAGCCGATGACCCGCAGCCGCGGGTCGCTCCCCGCCGCCGCCGTGCTGAAGGTGCCGCGGCCCGCGTGCCGGTAGAGGCGCCCCTCCTGCACCAGCACGTCGAGGGCCTGGCGGATGGTCGGCCGGCTCACCTTGAACCGCGCGCACAGCGTGTGCTCGGAGGCGATGCGCTCGCCCTCGCCGCGCAGGTCCCGCCGGATGGCGTCGGCGATCTGGAGATATCGCGGAATACCCGGACGGTAGTTCACCTACGCCTCCCCGGTGGTCATGTTGTCTAGACCAGATAGCACCCCACCGGGGACGGGTCAAGCACGCGGGTGGAAGCGGTCGTACATCCGGCGGATGGCGGCCGAAGGCAGGTGTGTGTAGATCTGCGTCGTCGAGATGTCGGCGTGGCCCAGCATCACCTGGACGGCGCGGAGATCGGCGCCGCCTTCGAGCAGGTGGCTCGCGAAGCAGTGCCGTAGCGTGTGGGGCGACACCCGCTGGCGCAGCCCGGCCCGGCGCGCGGCCTTCAGCACGATCTGCCAGAGCGACTGGCGCGTCAGCGGGCGGCCGCGCGGGCCGACGAAGAGCAGCGGGGACACGCCCCGCGCGGCGGCCAGCCGCGGCCGGGCGCCGGTCACGTAGCGGTCCACCCAGGCCAGCGCCTCGCCGCCGACGGGAACGAGCCGCTCCTTGCGACCCTTGCCCGTGCACTGCACGTAGCCGCCGCTCCGGTTGACGTCGCCCATGCGCAACGTGAGGGCTTCGGTGGCGCGGAGCCCGCTCGCGTAGAGCAATTCCAGCAGCGCGCGATCCCGGACGCCGCGGGGCGTGGCGACGTCGGGCGCCTCCACGAGCGCCGTCACCGCTTCGCGCGAGAGCGTGCGCGGCAGCGGCCGCGCGCGCCGGGGCTGCTCGATGTGCTCGGTCGGATCCCGGGTGGTCGCGCCCTCGCGGATGAGATGAGCGTAGAGCCCGCGGAGCGCGGCGAGCCGCCGCGCGATGGTGGCGGGCTTGCGCCCCGCGCGCCGCTGGCGCTCCATCCACGCCAGCACGTCGTCCGCGCGCGCGGTGGCCAGCGTGGCGCGGCGGCCGCGCAGCACGCGCAGGAAGTCGTGGACGTCGCGACGGTAGGCGTCGAGAGTGTGGCGGGAGGCGTTACGCTCCGCGCTCAGGGCGGCAAGGTAGTCGTCGAGCGCGCGCGCGGCGTCCACCCGCCGATTATAGTGGGGGGCCCCGAAATGGCCCCCCACACCCCCTAACGCTCAGGGCGCCCCGGCAAAGCCGAGGCGCCCTTCGATCACCGACGTCCGCTACTGCCGATTGCCGCGGGTGCGCGCGTTGTCACGCCCCTGCTGACCGCTCGAGCCGGCCGCGTCGTCCGCGCGGTCCAGCCCGGTCTTCTTGTCGAGCTTCTCCTGGTCCTTCGCCTTCTCGCGGTCCTTGGAGTCGTCCGGCTTCGCCTTGTCGTCGCCCATCGGGGGACTGGCCGACGGCGCCTGGTTGGTGTCGGTCTTGGTCTTGATGTCGGTGCTGGTCTTGCTGTCGACGCCGGTCTTGGTGTCGGCGTTGGTGTTCGTGTTGACGTTGGTGTCCGTGCTCACGCCGCCCGAGACCGACGTATCCGTCGAGCCGCTCGCCTTCGTGTTCACGTCGACGCTCGGATTCTGGGCCAGCGCGGGGCCGGCTCCGAAGACAAGGGCCGCCAGCGCGGCGGCCGCGATCGAGACATGTCGCTGCTTCATGCGAGTCCCCCTGTTGTGTGAGTTATCGGTCGGCCGTTCAGCCGTCCTCGGGGGAAAGTTGCAGGCGCGGTGCCACCTGCGAGCGTGGAGGATCTACAACCGGCGCGGGGCGCCCAGCTCGCGCGCGATCACCGTGCGCTGGATCTGGTTCGTGCCCTCGTAGATCTGGGTGATCTTCGCGTCGCGCATGAAGCGCTCGACGGGATACTCGCGCGTGTAGCCGTAGCCGCCGAAGACCTGGACGGCGTCGGTGGTCACGCGCATGGCGGCGTCGCTCGCGAAGCACTTCGCCATCGAGGACTCCATCGAGGTGGCGTCGGCGCCCCGATCCACGAGGGCGGCGGCGTGGTGGACCATGAGGCGCGAGCCGTGCACGGCCATCGCCATGTCGGCGAGCATGAACTGGATGCCCTGGAAGGCGGCGATGGGCTGGCCGAACTGGCGCCGCTCCTTCGCGTAGGCCACGGCGGCGTCGAGGGCGGCCTGGGCGATGCCGACGGCCTGCGCGCCGACGGCGGGCCGCGAGCGATCGAGCGCGCCGAGCGCCACCCGGAATCCCTCGCCCTCGCCGCCGAGCCGGTTCTCCACGGGGACCTCGCAGTCGGCGAGATGGATGGCCACCGTCGGCGATCCGCGGATGCCCATCTTGCGCTCCAGCTTGCCCAGCGCGAACCCCGGAAAGGTCGGCTCGACGAGGAACGCGGTGACGCCCTTGTGGCCGCGGCCGCGGTCCACCGTCGCGAAGAGCGTGAGGACGGACGCGTGCGAGCCGTTGGTCACCCACATCTTCGTCCCGTTGAGCACGTAGCGGTCGCCGTTGCGCACGGCCGTCGTGGTCATGCTGGCCGCGTCCGAGCCCGCGCCCGGCTCCGAGATGGACAGGGCGCAGGTGATC
>DASYTM010000107.1:0-17547 GCA_036002345.1 Candidatus Methylomirabilota bacterium
CCGCCCTCAACTACCTCGCGCCCGCTGATTTCGAAGCTACGGTGGCGCCAAGCGGCCGTACAACCCCCAACGCGCTTGCTGTGAACCGTGCGGAACGAGATTTTCCTTAGTTTCGCTGTCTCATTTTAGGGGTGCACCCCAGTGGATGACCGGAAACGTTTCCGCGGAAACGTTTTTGTTTGTCAGGGCCGTGCCCGCTGCTTCGAGCGCCTTCTTGAGAACCGCTCCGACCTCCGCCTCCAACCGCCCGTGGACGACCACCATGCCGTCGGCGTCGTCATAGACATGGAGTCCGCGGCTACGGTGACGCTGAATGCTGTGCTTGGCCTCGGCGACCCGATCGACATACCGCCATCCGCGGACGATCCGCTCGACATGCTCGGCCGTCCCGCTCCGACCGACCTGGAGGAGGCGCTCCTCCGTCTCCGGCGTAGCGACCCGGGTCAGCGCGCGGACTTTCGAGTAGGACAGCTCGCCTCCGGCCAGGGCTTCAGCGAGCCGGGGAAGCGTGCCGAGAGCCCGCGCCACACGGACGCGCTCGCGGGCCGCGACCGGGTCCAGGCCGACGCGCCAGGTCAGCCAGTGGGCGCACGAGCGGAAGCCACTGCCGTTGCCCCCGCCGCCGCGGGCGTCGAACTCCCGGATCAGATCGAGCAACCGCGCGGTCGCCGCATCGAGATGCGCGGAGAGCTCGGCGATCTCGTCGCCGAGGCGCTCCAGCTCCACGGCGACAGGATTGACGGTGGGCGGGATCGGGGGCGCGAGGCTGACATCGTGCGGGATCTTCATCGGCGCGTCTCCTCTTTCTCTGCGCCGACTCTACACCGCGATTTTCACGGCCTCTGGGCGCCGCCAGGATCGGTGATCGTCGCGCGATCCCGAAATTTTCGGAGTGCGCTGCGGCTCGCGCGTCTCGGCCTGAATGTGCGGCGCAGAAGCCAGATCACGCGTTGGTTATCTACATGCGGCGACCGCACACGGCCAACGCTGTCAAGAGCGCAAAATTCGATACAGCCGCTGATAAACGAGAAACCTGTGATGGAGCGGTGTTTGACCGTCCCCCGCGCTATGATGCCCCCGTGCGATCGCGCTTCGCGCTCGCCCTCATCCTCCTCACCGGCGCGCTGCTCGCCGCCCCCGCCGGCGCCGCCGAGATCGCGGACGTTACCGTCACGCCGACGGAGCCAATTCCCGGCACCGCGATCGCGCTCACCTTCGAGCTGCGGAATCCTGACAACCGGCCGTTGTCGACAGGGTACGTGGACGTCCGCTTCCGCGAGAAGAGCATCGGCACGATCACGACGCCGGCGGTTCCGGCGGGCGGGCGGATGCGGCTCTCGGGAGGCGTGACGCTGCCGGACGTGAGCGACAAGGCGATTCGGTTGGTGCTCGTCGCGCCCGGCGGGCGGACCGCGACGCCGGTCACCCTGACCCTGACGCCCCGCTGAGCGCTAGCCCGCCATCACCGTCCGATCCCGCGCCCACTCCCGCAGCGAGCCGATGTGCTCGGCACGCGTGACCGAGAGCGGCTTGGTGGCCTTCAACTCCTCGGCGAGGATCTGGGACGTCACCTCCCCGCCGCGCGAGAAGGCGGTGTAGAGGCCCGCCACCACCGCCTGCTCGATCTCGGCGCCGCTGAAGCCGTCGGCGGCCGCGGCCAGCGCCCCCAAATCGAAGAGCTTCGGATCCCGCTTCCGCTTCTTGAGATGCACGGCGAAGATCTCGCGACGCTCCTCGGCGTTCGGGAGATCGACGAAGAAGATCTCGTCGAAGCGACCCTTGCGGGTGAGCTCGGGCGGG
Source organism: Candidatus Methylomirabilota bacterium (assembly GCA_036002345.1). Classification (GTDB taxonomy): domain Bacteria; phylum Methylomirabilota; class Methylomirabilia; order Rokubacteriales; family CSP1-6; genus AR12. The sequence goes on from DASYTM010000107.1 coordinate 1,801, forward strand.
AGCTGGCCGATGTCGTTCGAGGTGGCCACGACGAACACGGGCGCCTTGCGGTCCTGGAGCCACGAGAGCAGGCGGCCGAACACGCGCTTGGAGAGGCCGGCGTCGGAGTCGCCGCCCGGGTTGTAGGAGAGGCCCTTCTCGAGCTCGTCGATCATCAGCACGCACGGCGCCATCTGCTCGGCCATGCGCAGGGACTTGTCCAGGTTCTTCTCGGTCTCGCCGATGTACTTGTCGTAGAGCCGTCCCGGCTCCATCTTGAGCAGCGGCAGCCCCCACTCGCGCGCCACGGCGCGCGCGACCATCGTCTTCCCGCAGCCCTGCACGCCCAGCAGGAGAATGCCCCGCGGCGACTCGATGCCGAACTGCCTGGCCTCCGGCGCGAACGCCTTCTTGCGCTTCTCGAGCCAGGCCTTGAGGTTCTTGAAGCCGCCCACCTCCGCCAGGTTCTCCTCGGGCGAGAGGTACTCGAGCACGCCGTCCTTGCGGAGCATGTCCTTCTTGATGTCGATGATGAAGTCGATGTCCTTGGCGTCCAGCGAGTTGTCGCGCAGGATGGCCTGGGTGACGGCGCGCTCGGCCTCGAACGCGGTGAAGCCGCGCATCCGGTCGACGAGACGGTCGAGGTCGGCGGGCGGCAGCGCGTTGACGACGGGGCGGTCGCGCGAGATCTCCGTGAGCACGCGCTTGACGATGCTCTTCAGCTCGTCGGCGGCGGGCAGGTCGAGGGTGAACCGCGCGGTGAGGGACTCGAGCTCCGACGGCAGCTCGACCTTCACCGCCGACATGACGATGACCCGCCGGTCGTGGCCGAAGGCGGGCGCGAGGTCGAGGCACTTGCGGACCACGGCGGGGTCGGTCAGATAGCGGTGGAGATCCTTCATCAGGAAGATCGCCTCGCCCGTCATGGCCGCCACGTTGTTGAGGCCCTTGAGCGGCGCGGCGCTGTCGTAGACGGCGTTGGGCAGGCCGAAGCGGTGCAGGCCGTTGGTGACCGTCCACACGAAGAACGGCACCCGCAGATCTCCGGCCACGCCGAAGAGCGCCGTCTCCAGCCGGTCCTCCTCCGCCGTCTCGACGGCGATGAAGGGATACCGCGACTGGATCATGAGGGCGAGGTCGCGCAACGGCGCCATGCCGGACCGAGGATAGCAGAAGCGCGTGCTAGAATCGCCCGTGCTGGGTATGCAGCAGGACATCCGGACCAATCTCGAACGCGTGCGGGAACGCATCGCGCGCGCCGCGGAGCGGGCCGGTCGGCGCGCCGAGGACGTGCTGCTGGTCGGCGTGTCCAAGACGGTGGAGGCCGGCCGCATCCGGACGGCGCTCGCGGCGGGCCTCGGCGCGCTCGGCGAGAATCGGGTGCAGGAGGCGCGCGCCAAGATCGACGAGCTCGGGCGGCCCGTGCCGTGGCACCTCGTCGGCCACCTCCAGACCAACAAGGTCCGCGAGGCGCTCGAGCTGTTCGACGTCGTGCACTCCGTCGACCGCATCGATCTCGCCCGCGAGCTGGACCGCCGCGCGCGGGCGCGGGGCCGGCCGGTGGACGCGCTGGTGCAGGTGAACGTCTCGCAGGAGCCGTCGAAGGGCGGCTGGCCGCCCGAGGCGGTGGAGACGGCGGTGCAGGCGCTGGGCGCGCTCGGCGGGCTGCGGCTGCGCGGGTTGATGACCATCCCGCCCGCCGTGGAGCGCGCCGAGGACGCGCGCGGCTGGTTCCGGTCGCTGCGCAAGCTGGCGGAGCGGCACGGCCTGACCGACCTCTCGATGGGAATGAGCGGGGACTTCGAGGTGGCGATCGAGGAGGGCGCGACCATGGTGCGCGTCGGCACCGCGATCTTCGGGCCGCGCCCGCCGCGCCTGCCGGGTCTGCCGGATCTGCCGTCGAGGTGAGCGAGTGAGCGTCAAGGGCAAGAAGGTCGGGTTCGTGGGCGGGGGCAACATGGGCGAGGCGCTGATCCGCGGCCTCGTGGAGTCGAACCTCGTCCCCGGCGACCGGATCCTCCTGGCCGACGTGCGCGCGGACCGCGTGCGCCAGCTCGCCGACCAGTTCGGCCTGCACGCCGCGGAGAGCAACGTTGCGCTCGTGAGCGCCGCCGACGTCGTGATCCTCGCCGTCAAGCCGCAGATCATGGCCCCCGTCCTGCGTGAGATCATGCCCGCGCTCACGCGGCGGCCGCTGCTGATCTCGATCGCCGCCGGCGTGTCCACCGCGACCATCCAGTCCGTGCTCGGCAAGTACGCGCGCCTGATCCGCGTGATGCCGAACACGCCGGCACTCGTGCTGGCGGGCGTGACGGCCATCGCCAAGACGGCCGGGCTCGAGCAGGACGACCTGGAGACGGCGCAGGAGATCTTCGCGGCGGTCGGGCGCGCGGTGGTCCTCGACGAGGAGCAGATGGACGCCGTGACGGGACTCTCGGGCTCCGGGCCCGCCTACGTCGCGCTCGTGATCGAGTCCCTCGCCGACGGCGGCGTCAAGATGGGCCTCGACCGCGCGACGGCCATGACGCTGGCGACCCAGACGGTGCTGGGGGCCGCCAAGCTCCTCGCGGAGACGGGCATGCATCCCGGCGCGCTCAAGGACATGGTGGCCTCGCCGGGCGGCACGACGATCGCCGGCATCGCGGCCCTCGAGGAGGGCGGCCTGCGCACGACGTTCATCCGGGCGGTGGAGCGCGCCACCCAGCGCTCGCGCGAGCTCGGGCGCGGGCCCGCCTAGTGCTGTTCGGGAGCCATGTGATCCTGGGCATCGCGCGGCTGATCGAGCTGGTCATCACCGCGTACACCTTCATCATCATCGCGCGCGCGCTGATCTCGTGGGTGAGCCCGGATCCGTTCAATCCGATCGTGCGCTTCCTGTACCGTGTGACCGAGCCCGTCTTGCGGCCGGTGCGCCGGCGGCTGCCGAACATACCGCTCGACCTCTCCCCGGTGGTGGTGATCATCGTTCTCCAGTTCTTGGAATGGGTGCTGGTCGGGTATCTCCGCGACCTGGCATTGACCATGCGATAGCGAGGCTCTTGATGCGCATCACGCCTCACGACATCCGCCAGCAGCAGTTCTCGTCGAAGATGTTCAAGGGCTACGACCCGCAGGAGGTCGACGCCTTCCTCGACGACGTGGCCGAGGACTACGAGGCGGTGCTCAAGGAGGCGGCGCTCCTCAAGGAGCAGATCGCCGCGCAGGAGGAGCGCGCCCGCGGCGTGACCGACCGCGAGCGGAGCCTGCAGGAGACGCTCGTCACCACGCAGCGGCTCGCAGAGGAGATGAAGAACAACGCCAAGCGCGAGGCCGATCTGATCGTGCGCGACGCGGAGCTCACCGGGGAGAAGTCGATGGAGGCCGCCCGCGGCGAGGAGGGGAAGATCCGCGCCGACATCCTCGCGCTCAAGCGCATGCGGCGGCAGCTCGTGGAGGAGCTCACCTCCACGCTCCAGCACTACCAGCGCCTGCTCGGCGGCGAGCTGGAGGGGGACGACGCCGGCACGCCCTGACGGCGGCCTGCTCCGCGTCCGCGTTTCGCCGCGCGCGTCGCGGTCGGAGGTGGGCGGCTGGCGGGACGACGGCACGCTGACCGTGCGCGTGACGGCGCCGCCCGTCGAGGGGCGCGCCAACGCGGCGGTGGGGGCGCTGCTGGCGGCGGCCCTCGGCGTGCCGCTCTCGGCGGTGAGCGTGGTGCACGGCGAGCACGGACGCGACAAGCTGGTGCGCGTGGCCGGACTGACTCCGGCGGACATCCGAAAACGACTCGGAGGAGACGGACGATGAAGACACTCGTGCTGCTCGGCGCCCTGGCCGCGACGCTCGCGGTGGCCGCGCCCGCGCGTGCCGATCACAACGCGCTGATGGTGGAAAGTGAACCCTCGATCGACATCGATCTCAAGCTCGGCTGGAACGGCTTCCGCCTCGGCACGCGGCTCTTCGGCCGCGACGGCTACGCGGGCGGCGCCTGGCTCAACGGCGCCACGCGGCCCGACGGCTTCAGCCTGGATGGGCGCTACGAGCACGAGGGCAAGGCCCGCAACTTCAAGATGAACGTCGACCTCGACGAGTGGCTGCGCCGGGCCGCCCGCTACTGGGGCTGGGGCCGCACCGACCTGTGACGTCCGCGATCGCGCCGGTCCGCTGGACGGGCGACCGGCTCGTCCTCATCGACCAGACGCTCCTGCCCACCCGCGAGATGGAGCGCGAGTACACGCGCTGGGAGGACGTCGCCGAGGCCATCCGCACCCTCGTCGTGCGTGGCGCGCCGGCGATCGGCGTGGCGGCCGCCTTCGGCGTGGCCCTCGCCGCGCGGCAGAGCAAGGCGGCGACGGGCGAGGCGCTGCTCGCCGACCTCGAGACGGCGATCAAGGGGTTGGCCGCCACGCGGCCGACCGCGGTCAACCTCTTCTGGGCGCTCGAGCGCATGCGGGGCGTCGCGGCCGGGCTCGCGGGCCGGCCCGTGGCCGAGGCGCGCGCGCGGCTCACCGCCGAGGCGGAGACGATCCTCGCCGAGGATGTCGCTGCCAACAAGGCGCTCGGCGATCACGGGGCACGCCTGGTCCCCGCGAACGCGCGCATCCTCACGCACTGCAACGCCGGCGCGCTCGCCACCGCGGGCTACGGCACCGCGCTCGGGATCGTCCGCTCGGCGCACGCGCAGGGCAAGGTCGCGCTCCTCTGGGTGGACGAGACGCGGCCGGTCATGCAGGGCTCGCGGCTCACGGCCTGGGAGTGCGTGCGCGAGGGGATCCCGCACCGGCTCATCGCCGACGTCGTGGCCGCTTCCGTGATGGCGCGTGGCCAGGTGGACCTCGTGGTCACGGGCGCCGACCGCATCGCCGCCAACGGCGACACGGCGAACAAGATCGGGACCTACGCGCTGGCCGTGCTCGCCAAGCACCACGCCGTGCCGTTCTACGTGGCGGCGCCGTTCTCGACGATCGACCCGGCGATCGCCTCGGGGGCGGAGATCGTGATCGAGGAGCGGGATGGGGGAGAAGTGCGGCGAATCGGCGCGCACCCGACCGCGCCCGAGGCGTCGCCGGTCTACAACCCGGCCTTCGACGTGACGCCGGCCGCGCTCATCGCCGCGATCGTGACCGAGCGCGGCGTGTTCCGAGGACCCTACCAGTTCTGATCAGCGCGACTTACGCGGCGAGGAGCTCGACGCCGTCATGCCAGGTCCGATCCCAGCCGTTGAGGCGCGCGGTCTCGACGATCCGTCGTCGCGCCTGGGCGTCCAGCTTGCCGTAGTACCGCTGATAGACCAGCAGCAGCTGCTCGGTGCTCCAGAGATCGAAGGACGTCGTGATCGTGCGGATCATGTCCTTGGTCCAATGCAACGAAGATGCCGGGTAGGTCTGACCAAGGTTTGGCGCGAAAACCGGCCTCCGTGACGATGCCGCTGGAAGGTTCGTGCCCAATTCCGGATAATCGACGCCCATGACGTCCATCGCGCGCCGGTACCACGACCTCACCGCGCATTCTCCCGACTCGGTGCGCGCGGGCGGGCACACGCTCGACTGGGACAACAAGCCGTTTCCGTTCAAGGTCTACACGGACATCCCGGGACTGCACCTGCCGCGCGAGGTCGACGTGCTCGCCACGCCCGCGCTGGCGGCCATCGCGGGCGAGGGCGCACCGCCGCCCGCGCGGCTCACGCTGGCCGCGCTGACGTCGCTCCTCTATTACTCGGCCGGCGTGACCAAGCGGAAAGCCTATCCGGGCGGCGGCGAAGTGCTTTTCCGCGCGGCGCCCTCGACGGGCGCCCTCTACCAGACGGAGGCCTACGTCGTGGCGGGGGACGTCGAGGGATTGGAGCCCGGCGTCTACCACTTCTGCCCGGGCGATTTCGCCCTGCGCCGGCTGCGGGACGTGGACGCGCGCGGGGTGCTGGCCGAGGCGGCCGCGGACGCGACACTCGCCCAGCGCGCCGCGACGCTCGTGCTCTCCGCCATCGTCTGGCGCAACGCCTGGAAGTACCGCGCCCGGGCGTATCGGCATCTTTTCTGGGACGGCGGGACGCTCACCGCCAACGCCCTGGCCGCGGCGACCGCCCTCGGCCTCCGGCCGCGGCTCGTCACGGGCTTCGTGGACGCGGAGATCCACCGTGTGCTCGGCATCGACGGCGCCCGCGAGGTCGCGGTGGCGCTCGTGACCGTCGGGCCCGACACGCCGCCCGCACCGCCCACGCCGCCGCTGGCGCCGATCGAGCACCCGACGCTGCCGCTCTCCCGCCACGAGGTGGACGAGCCGCTCGTCACGGAGGCTCACGCGGCCTCCGCGCTGGCCTCGCCCGACGACGTGCGGCGCTGGCGCGCGGGCCGGCCGCCGGCGGCGCTGCCGGCCGCCGGCCGGCCGATCCCGCTACCCGCGCCCGACCCACACACGGGCCGGGCCCTCGGCGAGACGATCCAGCGCCGCGCCTCGACGCGCCGGTTCGGCCACCAGCCGGTCGAGCTCGCGGAGCTGGGCGCGGCGCTCTGGGCGGCGGCGCGGCCCGTCCCCGCCGACGTCCCCTCGGGCCTGGTCGACATCTATATCAGCGCTCACGCGGTCACGGGGCTCCCGGGCGGCACGTACCTCTATCAGCGCGACGGCCATGCCCTCGTCCCCCTCGACGCCGGGGAGTTCCGGCGGCAGGCGGCGTTCCTCACGCTCGAGCAGCCGCTCGGCGGTGACGCGGCGGCCACGTTCTTCTTCCTCGCCCCGCTCGACGGCGTGCTGGCGGCGTTCGGTGAGCGCGGCTATCGCCTGGTGAACCTCGAGGCGGGGCTCGCGGGCGGCCGCGCCTACCTCGCCGCGTACGCGCTCGGCTTCGGCGCCAGCGGGCTCACGTTCTACGACGCGGAGGTCGTGCGCTTCTTCCTGCCGCGCGCGGCGGGCGCCGACGCGATCTTCGTCACGGCGCTGGGGCGCGCGCAGGCCGGCGGCGGCGGCGTGCTAGTATCGAATCCGCGATGAAAAAATATCATCTGATGGCGCCGGGCCCGACGCCCGTGCCGAGCGAAGTGCTCCTGGCGATGGCGCGGCCGATCATCCATCACCGCACGCCGGAGTATGCCGCGCTCTTCACCGAGATCCGCGCCGGGCTCAAGCGCCTGGTCCAGACCCGCCACGAGGTGCTGACGCCCGCCTGCACGGGCACCGGCGCCATGGAAGCGGCGGTGGCCACCACGCTCTCGGCCGGCGACCGGGTGATCGTCGTCAACGCCGGCGCGTTCGCCCAGCGCTGGCTCGCCATCGCCAAGGCGTACAAGCTGCAGATCGTCGAGCTCGCGGCCCCGCACGGCGAGACCGTGACCGCCGACCGCGTCGCGGAGGCGTTGCGCGCCAACCCGGACGTCAAGGCCGTCCTCGTCCAGCACAGCGAGTCGTCCACCGGCGTGCTCCACGACGTGCGCGCGTACGCGCAGGCCACGGGGGGCAGCGACGCGATCCTGATCGTCGACGCCGTCTCGAGCCTCGGCATCGCCGACTTGCCCATGGACGCCTGGGCCATCGACGTCGTGGTCTCGGCCTCGCAGAAGGGGCTCATGCTGCCGCCCGGCCTCGGGATCGTGGCCCTCGGTGACAAGGCGTGGAAGGCGGCCGCCCGCGCGACCTCGCCGCGCTTCTACCTCGATCTCGCCGAGGAGCGGAAGTACGCGGAAAAGAACGAGGCGCGGTTCACGCCCGCGGTGTCGATCATGGTCGGCCTCCGCGAGGTGCTCCGCATGATCGAGGCGGAGGGACTGGCCAACGTGTTCCGTCGCCACGATCGGCTGTCGCGCGCGGCGCGGGCCGGGGCCGAAGCGCTCGGCATGCGCCTGTTCGTCAAGGGGACGCCGAGCCCCGCCCTCACGGCCGTCGAGGTGCCGGCGGGCGTGGACGCCGACCGGGTGGTGGAGGCCTTCGCCACCTCGCACAACATCACGATCGACGGCGGGCGCGGTCCGACGAAGGGCAAGATCTTCCGGATCGGGCACATGGGCTACGCTGCCGAGACCGACGTGATCATCGCCCTGGCCGCGCTCGAGCAGGTCCTGGCCGAGCTGGGCCAGCCCGTCGATTTCGGCGCGAGCGTGCGCGCCGCCCAGAAGGTGTTCGCCGAAAAATCCTGACCGGCGTAAAATGGTCGGGTTTTGAAGGCGATGAGACTCTTCGCTGTACGACACGGCGCCACGGAGTACTCCCGCGGCCGGCGCTTCGCCGGCGCCCGGGACGTTCCGCTGACCCCCGACGGCTGCCGGGAGGCCGAGGCGGCCGCCCAGGCGCTGGCCGGCACCGCCGTGGCCGCCGTCTACGCGAGCCCGCTCGAGCGCGCCCGCGCCTCCGCGGCCCTCATCGCGAAACCCCACGGCCTGGAACCGCGCCTGGAGCCGGCCTTCCGGGAGATGGCCTTCGGGACGTGGGAAGGGCTCACGCGGCAGGAGCTGGCCGCGCAGTTTCCCCGCGAGGCCACGACGTGGCGCCACACCCCGCACCTCGTCAGCCCGCCCGGCGGCGAGACGGTGGCCGGGGTCGCCGCCCGCGTGCGCGACGGTCTCGGGCGGCTGATCGCCGCCCACGCGGGCGAGACGGCGGTGCTCGTCTCGCACGCGGTGGTGGTGCGGCTGATCGTGCTCGCCGCGCTCGGCCTCGGCCCCGAGCGGCTGTGGTCGGTGGACGCCTCGCCGGCCGGCATCACGGAGATCGAGTACCTCGGCGACTGGGCCACCGTGCACCGGATGAACACGCTCACCCACCTCGAGGGCCTGGCGGAGAGCGCGCGATGAAGCCCGTGCACAGCCAGCTCCCGAAGGGGGCGCGCATCTACCTGCCCGACGAGGCGGCGCGCAAGCGCTACGTCGAGGGCCGGCTGCTCGACGTCTTCGCGCGCTGGGGGTACCGCGAGATCGTGACGCCGACCTTCGAGTTCGCCGAGGTGCTCGCCATGGGCACCGACGTCGGCGTGCAGGAGACGATGTACAAGTTCGTCGACCGCGAGACCGGCCGCATGCTCGCCCTCCGCGCCGACATCACGCCGCAGATCGCGCGCGTGGTGGCCACGCGGCTGCGCGAGGAGCCCAAGCCCGTGCGGCTCGCGTACGTCACCAACGTGTTCCGCTACGACGAGCCCCAGGTCTCGCACTACCGCGAGTTCTACCAGGCCGGCGTGGAGCTGATCGGGCTCGAGAAGCCGGAGGCCGAGGTCGAGATCATCGCCATGACCATCGAGGGTCTGCGCGCGCTCGGCCTCGACCGCTTCCAGATCGACCTCGGCCACCCGGATTACTTCCGCGGCCTCCTCGAGGAGGCCTCCGCCGACACCGCGAAGCGCCGCGCCATCCGCGACGCGCTGGCGCGCAAGGACACCTCGACGCTCGAGCGCCTGGTGCGGGAGATCGCGCCCGCGCCCCACGTCGCCGAGGGGCTGCTCGCGCTGCCCACGCTCTTCGGGCGCGAGATCGTGCTGGAGCGGGCCGGCCGCTTCGCGCAGAATCCGCGCTCCAAGCGGGCGCTCGCGAACCTGACCGAGGTGTACCGGCTGCTGCGGATCTACGGCCTTGCCGACTCCGTGCTGCTCGACCTCGGCGAGGTGCGCGGCTTCGATTACTACTCGGGCCTCTACTTCGAGGCCTACGTCTCGGGCTTCGGCGCCGCGCTGGCGGCGGGCGGGCGGTACGACGACATGCTCGGCCGGTTCGGCTACGACTGCCCGGCCGTGGGCTTCGCGTTCGACATCGCGCGCGCGCTGGCCATCATGGAGACCCAGCAGGTGCCCGTCGAGCTGCCGGGGCCCGATTTCTTCATCATCGATTTCACCGCCGAGAAGACGGCGGCGCTGTCGCTGGCACGGCGGCTCCGCGACCTCGGGGCCTCCGTCGCGCGCGACATCATCAGTCGCGGGCTGGAGGAGTCGGTCGACTACGCGCGCGCGCAGCGGGTGCGCCACGTGCTCGTGGTGGGCAGCCCGCGCACGGCGGCCGGCGAGCTGCTGGTGCTCGATCTCAAGAAGGGCGCGGAGCGGACGCTGCCCGTGGCCGAGGTGCTGGCGGACCCGGCCAAGTGCTTCGAAGGAGTGGGAGGAGCAGGACATGCCTAAGAACATCGTCGTGGTCGGCGCGCAGTGGGGAGACGAGGGCAAGGGGAAGGTCGTCGACATCATCACCCCGCACGTGAACGTGGTCGTCCGCTTCCAGGGCGGCAACAACGCGGGTCACACCGTGGTGGTGGGGCGCGACAAGTACGTGCTCCACACGATCCCGTCGGGGATCCTGCACAACGGCTGTCGCTGCGTGATCGGCTGCGGGGTCGTGGTGGACCCGGGCTCGCTCATCGAGGAGATGGAGTCGCTCGTGCAGCGCGGCGTCACCCTCGACGGCAACCTCTACATCTCCAAGAACGCGCACCTGATCATGCCCTACCACCCGGCCCTGGACCGGGCCTCGGAGGCCAAGCTCGGCAAGCGGCGCATCGGCACCACCGGCAAGGGCGTGGGCCCCGCCTACGTGGACAAGGCCGCGCGCGTCGGCATCCGCATGGCGGACCTGCTGGACGAGCGCCTCTTCCGGGAGAAGCTCGAGGTCAACCTGGCCACGAAGAACCGGGTGCTCCGCGACATCTACGACGCGGAGACGTTCGGCGTCGAGGCCATCCTCAACCAGTACCTGCGCTACGCGGGCTGGCTGGCGCCGTACATCACCGACACGCCGCTGCTCCTCTCCAAGTGGATCGACAGCGGCTACTCGGTGCTCTTCGAGGGCGCCCAGGCCACGATGCTCGACATCGACCACGGGACGTACCCGTTCATCACGTCGTCCTCGACCACCGCGGGCGGCGCCGCCACCGGCACCGGCGTGCCTCCGACGCGGATCCACGGCGTGCTCGGCGTGGCCAAGGCCTACTCCACGCGCGTGGGCGGCGGCCCGTTCCCGACCGAGATGACGGGCAAGCTCGCGGAGACGATCCGGGCGCGCGGCAACGAGTACGGCGCCACCACGGGCCGGCCGCGGCGGTGCGGCTGGTTCGACGGCGTCGTCCTGCGCTACGCGGTGCGCATCAACGGGTTCGACACCGTCGCCCTCACCAAGCTCGACGTCCTCGACCAGTGCGAGACGGTGAGGGTCTGCACCGGCTATCGCTGGCGCGGCGACGTCATCACCGACTTCCCGGGAGAAGAGACGGCGATGGGGGAGCTGGAGCCCGTTTACGAGGACATCCAGGGGTGGATGACGTCCACGGCGGGCGCGCGGAACGAGGCGGACCTGCCCGCCAAGGCGCGGCGCTACCTGGAGCGCCTCGAGGAGCTGATCGGCGTGCCGTTCTGCATGATCTCGACCGGCGCGCAGCGCGACGAGACCATCCTCTGCGAGGACTCGCCGCTGCTGCGCTGGTATCCGAGCGTCCGCTCCAGCATCGTGTAACGGCTCGGCGGCGCGCCGCTTGCACCGTCCGGTTTCATGGCGCGCCGGACGGCCGTCCTCGTGATGGCGCTGCTCCTGGCTCCGCTCTCACCGGCGGCTGCCCAGACGGCGCCCGCGGCTCCCGCGGCCTCCGGCGCGCCACCTTCCGGCAACCCCACGAACCCGGGCGACTTCGCGGCGAACCCCCACCCGGGGATGCCGTGGTTCGGGCCGGGCACGCCGTACGGCCAGTTCGTCCGCTGGCTCTGGGTTCCCGCCCGCGTCTTCAGCGTGAACGGCTGGCCCGTCGAGCAGCCGGGCTACTGGGTGGCCGAGACGACCTCCGGCTACTACTACATCGGTCACTGGGAGCTCGCGCAGGGCCCCGCCGGCGAGCTCACGTGGCGTATGGTTCCACGCCGCTTCGTGCCGCGCACGGCTTTCGTCCCGCCGCGATAGAATCTCTGCCGGGAGCCGTTAGCTCAGTTGGTAGAGCGCCTGACTTTTAATCAGGGGGTCGCTGGTTCGATCCCAGCACGGCTCACCACTTCCCAGGACGCGCGCTTCACGCCGCGCGTAGTGGGCGTGGAGCACGCGCAATCGCAATGCCCGGCCCGGTCGCTGGCATTGGCGTTGCTGCCTTTCCGGGACATGCGACCGGCGAGGGTCCGAACCACGACGCTTGCCGACGTCCAATCGGGCAGCAAGAACGACTGCTGCACGGTGTGCCGCAAAGAACTGCGGGCCGGCGAGCCACTGGCGTGGGGCCTGGCGCACGAGCGGTTGCACGAGCGGTGCCTCGACGGCCTCCGCGCGTCGCGCCTCCGGCCCAAGGAACGCCCCCAGCGCGTCGCTCCCGCGATGCGCGGCATTCTCGCGCGTCACGACGGCCGGCTCTGCACGGCCTGCCTCGCGATGGAGATCAACATCAGCCTCCAGCAGGCGCGCGAGGTCGTGGCACGCCTGGTTCCGGGGGAGGGCTTCGCCATGCTGCCCGTGGTCTGCGGCCGCTGCGGCCGTGAGACCGAGGCCCTCTGCACCATCGCCTCCGCCGCGTAGTAGAATCCCCGGCCAGGAGGCGCGATGATCTACGAATACCGCGCGTACTACGTCATGCCGGGGCGCATGCCGGACATCCAGCGCCGCTTCGCCGACGTCACCATGAAGCTCTTCAAGAAGCACGGCATCAACGTGGTGGGGTTCTGGGAGACGATGTTCGGGGAGTCGAACGAGATGGTCTACATCTGCTCGTACGATGACCTCGCCCACCGCGACCGCGTCTGGAAGGCCTTCATGAGCGATCCGGAGTGGCTGGCCGCGCGCAAGGCGAGCGAGGCCAACGGGCCGCTCGTGGAGCGCGTCGTCAACAAGATCTGGCGGCCGACCTCGTTTTCGCCGATGCAGTAGGGGCTACAGAAACCGGCGGTTGGCGCGCTCGTCCGGAGGGTCGAGGCCGAGGGCCACGAGCTTGGTGTCCACGTACGTCTTGTAGGCGGCGCGGATCTCGGCGTTGCCGACCGACTTGAGCCCCCAGCCGATGAACTTCGGCGCGTTCTTGCTGTCCGAGCGCCCGAACATGTCGAGGGCGGCCGGATACCACTTGGCGAGGAGCCGCTGGACGAGCGCGCGCCCGCGCCCCTCGCTCGCGATCTCGCCGAGGAACCGGTAGCCCATCTCCGAGTGCCCGAGCTCGTCCCGCTCCACGGTGGCCGACATCTCCGCCAGCGGCGCGTAGCTCGAGTCCCGCCAGTCCCGCGCGTGGAAGGCCCCGTTGAGGTCCACGAGGAAGTGGAAGAGGGCGTCGTCCGCCCACGACTCGCGCGGCAGGTGAAACGTGTAGTGCGCGTACGGCACGTCCTTGCACGCGAAGTCGGGGTCGAGGCCCACGGCGAGGCGATGGAACATGATCGCGTGCTTCAATTCCTCGGCGAGGTACTCGGCCTTGATCAGCCGCGCCGCCGCCGTCGGGTAAAGCGTCTCGGCGACGTCGAGGCAGGTGGCCATGAAGCCGAGGAACGACTTGTTGCCGGCGCGCTCGCCCTCGTGGCGCAGCATCTTGAGCAAGAGGTCCCGATACTCCGGGGGCAGCGCGTCGCCTTCCTCGAAGCGCCGGGCGGGGGCAGCGGCCCGCTCGAACCGCGGCAGGGGATCGCCCGCGGCGTAAACGCGCTTCCAGAACGGCCACGCGTCGGCGGCGGGACGCGGGGTCGCGGCGGCGCCGTTGGCGTCGATCGGCTTGGCGCCGCCCGCCGTCGCCGTCGCGCGCTGGTGCCCGCACGCGCACCCGAGCAGGCCCGCCGCGTAGAGGCCCGACTGCGCCGCGACCAGCGCCTCGGCCATCCCGGGCAGGAGGCGGTCGCCCACGTTGCCGACGTTCGCCCCGCAGGCCGCGCAGCGAAGCCGATAGTAGGTGCCGTAGGCGGCCGGCTGGTCCACCGTGATGCCGACCGCGGCGTACGCGCGGCGGGTCTCGTCCACGGGCATACCTTAGCCCGGGGCTCCCCCCGCGTCTACAAAGGAGGAAAAGTCGTTCCACGTTGGGCGGCCAAGCGCGCGGAAGATCGGAGGAGGTAGATGGCATCGCGTTTGTAAGAGTTCTCGCCGCATGAAAACACTCACCCGGCTCGCCCTCGTTTTCGCGCTCGTGATCCCGTCGCTCGTAGGCTGCGCCACAAAGACGGTTTCCACGACGGCCGCCCCCGGGAACACCTTCACGGGAGAGGTGTGGACGTGGGACGAGAAAGAGAACACGGTGACACTCCGTCGGAGCGGAGAGATCATCCGCGTCAAGACGACACCCGACCAGATCAAGGGCCTCCAGCTCCATTCGAACGCGACGATCCGCGGTGAGCTGGCGCCGCCGGCCGAGATTCCCCGGGTGATGACGCCCGCCGTGCCGATGACCGCGGTGCCGAAGGGTCCGGTGGACCAGCAGACGGTGAGCGGGACGGTGACCGCCGTCGATCCGACCGGCCGGCTCTCGATCGACTCCGAGCGCGGCCCGATGCACGTGTGGACCGCCGCCGGGGCGAATCAGCGCTTCGCGGTCGGAGACAAGGTCCAGGTGATGATCGCGGTGCAGGGCGTGGACATGGTGCCCGCGAGCAGTGGCTCCGCGCCGGCGACGCCCGATCCGTCCGCGTCGCTCACGAGTCAGCCCGGTGATTCCGCCGTGGTGACCGGGCGGATCATGGGCGTGGACCGCGGCCTCATCGTGGTGGAGTCGCCGTCGGGCCCGATCCAGGTGTGGGTCGGCGAGTCCGCGCGCTATTCGCCCTCGCAGTCCGTCCAGGTGCGCACGAACGTCTCGAAGGCCCAGTAAGCGGCGCGGGTCGCGCGCGGTATACTGGGCGCGCGACCCCGTCGTCTAGCCTGGCCCAGGACGCGACCCTTTCAAGGTCGAGATCGCGGGTTCGAATCCCGCCGGGGTCACCACGAGCGTTGAAAGCTTCCCGGGTAGCAGCTCCGCGTAGGAGCCCTGCCCGGTGAAGCGATACCCCCGCCGCCCGCCCTCATCGAACGCCTCGCACGCCAGCCGACCGACCAGCAGCCGCCGGAGGATCTGGCGCGTCTGCGCGACGTTTCTGCCTAGGAGCCCGCGCACGTCGGCGACCTGGCGCCGGAGCTCGCGTCGCAGGCGCTCGACGTCGAGGCTGGCGGCCGTGGCACGACTACCGGTCAGGTGCTCGAGCTCGGCCTCGAGGTCGCGCTTACGCCGTTCTTCAGCCTGCAGCTGCGCCCTGAGCGTGTCGGTGGCGTAGCCGCGGGCGATCTCCTCGACCAGGGTCCGGATTCGGGCCTGGACGAGCGGCAATTCGGCCTGGATTTTGGCTCGCCGTGTTCGGGCATCGTCAGGCGCCTTCCGCAGGCGAGCCAGCGCCTTCTCGACCGCCCGCTCGAGGATCCGCTCGTCGAGGGCCTCCGCGATCGCGTCCAAGACGACCCGGTCGAGGCGCTCCTGGCGAATCAGCAGGCCGTTGCGACAGACCTTCGTGCCCCGCTTGTGGTGGTACATGCAGCCGTAGAACCGACTGCGCCCGCGCCGCTTGAGGTCGCGCGTGAAGGCGACCAGCGAACCGCCGCACTCGGCGCACTTCGCGATCCCGCTTAGGAGGTAGGGCTCGTGCGGCCGCTCGAGGGCCTGGTGTTCGCCGGCGGCCCGGGCCTCGCCGGCGCGGGCGATCCGCGCCTGGGCGGCCCGCCCGAGCGGCTCAGGGACGATCCGGAGGTCGGGCGCATCCACGCGCAGCCACTCGCCCTCTGGGCGGTCCAGGTAGCGCTTCACGCCCCACTGGTCGCGCTTGCGGATCCGGTTCCAGACGAGCTCTCTGCGGTAGAGCGGCCGGCGGAGGATCTCCCGGACGGCGGTCGGCGCCCACCCGCGGGCGCCGCGAGGCGG
>DASYTM010000108.1:0-1650 GCA_036002345.1 Candidatus Methylomirabilota bacterium
AGCACGCGGCGCCGCTCGTCGAGGAAGAGGTCCGTCAGCGAGAAGCCCTCGCCGGGGAACCACTCGTCCATGCCGCGCACCATGTCGGCGAGCGTGTAGCGCGCGTAGCGGCGCAGCAGGTCCGCCTTCATGGCCTCGTACGCGCGCGGGGCCTCCCACGCGCGCACGCCGCAGGAGAAATCGTGGCCGCCGAAGTGCAGCACGGCGTAGGTGGCGTCGCGCACCTCGCCCGTGATCGTGGAGGAGACGCGCACGTGGGCCACGCGGAGCGCGGTGCCGCCGTACGCCTCCCGCGCCTCGTCCACGCGCTGCACGCGCCAGGCGTACACGGTGGCGTCGTCGGGCCGCTCCTCGACGAGCCCGGTGATGGCGTAGTGCGCGATCACGCGGCGGAGATCCACCACGGCGGGCCGGATCAGCCGCTTCCACACCGCGGCGCCGTCGGGATAGGCGGGCGCGTTGGTGGGCGCGGCGGCCAGCCGGCGCACGAACTCGTCCTCCAGGCGCGGGCCGCCGAGGTCGGCGAGGTACTGCAGCGCCATGGCCGCGTAGCGGAGGATCTGCACGGGCTCGATGGCGGAGAGCTCGTCGAAGAACCAGCCGCAGGAGGTGAACATGAGCAGGCGGTTGCGCTGGAGCTCCAGCAGGCGCCGCGTCTCCAGCCGCGCGGTGGGATCGAGCGACAGCCGCTGGTGGCGCGCGAAGAAATCCTCCAGCCGCTGCGGGCTGCGATCGAGGATGACGCTGACGTAGTCGTCGCGCGCCTCCCACGGGTCCTTCAGCCAGATGGACGCGCGCGCCTCGTAGAACGTGTCGATCTCGTCCCGCAGCCAGTCGAGGCTCTCGCGCAGCGTCGTGCGCCAGCGCTGCTGCGTGTCGCCGCGGAAGCGGCAGCCGCAGTCGCTGCGCCACCGCTCGACGCCGTGGGCGCACGACCAGGACGACTGCTCCTTGATCTCCACCGTCTCCGTCGGCGGGTGGGCGGCCAGGAAGGCGCCGTAGTTCGTCAGCGTCACGCCGCCGGCCGTCTCGAGCTGGCGCACGGCGGCGGCCAGCGCCATCTCGCCGAACCGCCGGTGGTGGCCGTAAGACTCGCCGTCGGTGGCGCAATGCACGAGCTGCGCCTCGTCGCCCCGGGGCTCGACGAAGGCGCCGAGGAGCCGGGCCGCGAACCGCCGGCCGTCCTCGAGGAGGTTCTCGAACGCGATGGAGCGGGAGACGGGGCCGTCGTAGAAGAACACGGCGATCTCGTGGCCGCGCGGCCCGCGCCAGCGGTAGGGACGCCGCGGGTCGACGGCCTCCCGCGCCTGGTCGGGGGCCAGGATGGTGAACTTCACGCCGGCCTCGGCGAGCACCTCGAGCGTCTCCGCGTCCACCGCGGTCTCGGGCAGCCACATGCCCTCGGCCTCGCGCCCGAAGCGCGCGCGGAAGTCGGCGAGCCCCCACGCCACCTGGGTGACCTTGTCGCGCCGGTCCGCGAGCGGCACGATCATGTGGTTGTAGACCTGGGCGATGGCGTTGCCGTGGCCGCCGCGCGCGCCGACGCTGGCGCGGTCGGCCTCGATGATCTTCCGATAGACCTCCGGCGCCTGGCGCTCGAGCCACGCGAGCAGCGTCGGTCCGACGTTGAACGAGATCTTCTCGAAGTTG
>DASYTM010000109.1:0-2053 GCA_036002345.1 Candidatus Methylomirabilota bacterium
GCGCGGCTGGGCAACGCGCAGTACCAGTACACGCTCCAGAGCGAGCAGCTGGAGGACGTAAACGCCTGGGGCCCCAGGATGCTCGGCCGGTTGCGGGGCCTGCCGCAGCTCACCGACGTCAGCAGCGATCAGCAGAACAAGGGCCTCGACGCGTTGCTCGAGTACGATCGCCTGACGGCGGCCCGGCTCGGCATCTCGACGCAGCTCATCGACGACACGCTCTACGACGCGTTCGGCCAGCGCCAGGTCTCCACCATGTTCACGGCGTTGAACCAGTATCACGTGGTGATGGAGGCCGAGCCGCGCTTCTGGCAGCGCCCGGAGTCGCTCCGCGACGTCTACGTCGTCGGGGCGAACGGTGTCCAGATCCCGCTGGCCGCGTTCGCGCACTACGAGCCGACCATCGCCCCCCTCGCCGTGAACCACCAGAGCCAGTTCCCCGCCGTGACCTTCTCCTTCAACCTCGCGCCCGGCGTGGCGCTGGGCGACGCGGTGGAGGCGATCCGCGCGGCCGCGCGCGCCGCGGGCATGCCCGCGGCCATCCACGCCACCTTCGCCGGCACCGCGCAGGCGTTCCAGGACTCGCTCCGGAACGAGCCCATGCTGATCGTCACCGCGCTGGCGAGCGTCTACATCGTGCTCGGTATCCTCTACGAGAGCTGGGTCCACCCGATCACGATCCTCTCGACGCTGCCCTCGGCGGGCGTCGGGGCGATCCTCGCGTTGATGCTGTGCCGCACGGAGCTCAGCCTGATCGCGCTCATCGGCATCATCCTGCTGATCGGCATCGTGAAGAAGAACGCGATCATGATGATCGACTTCGCGCTGGAGGCGGAGCGGGGCGCCGGCAAGAGCTCGGTCGAGGCGATTTACCAGGCGTGCCTGCTGCGCTTCCGGCCGATCATGATGACGACGATGGCGGCGCTGCTGGGGGCGCTGCCGCTGGCGCTGGGGACGGGGGTGGGGGCGGAGCTGCGCCGCCCGCTGGGGATCGCCATCGTCGGGGGGCTGATCGTCAGCCAGGCCCTGACGCTCTACACGACCCCCGTGATCTACCTCTATCTCGACCGCGTGCGGCTCCGGTTCCAGCGCCGGCGGGGCGGCCGCCGGCGGCGGATCGCGCCGGACACGGCGCCCGCGAGGGCCTGATGCGCGGCGCCCTCGCCGCCGCGGTGACGGTGCTCGTGGCCGGCTGCGTGGTCGGGCCGGACTACGTGAGGCCGCCGGTCCTCACCCCCGACGCCTACAAGGAAGTGAGCGGCTGGAAGGTGGCCCAGCCGAAGGACGAGGCGATCCGGGGCGCGTGGTGGGAGCTCTTCGGCGATCCCGAGCTGAACGCGCTCGAAGCGCAGGTCAGCGTCGCGAATCAATCCCTCGCCGTGGCCGAGGCGACCTACCGGCTGGCGCGGGCGCTGGTGCGCGAGGCCCGGGCCAGCTACTTTCCCACGGTCACGGTGGGGATCGGCGTGACGCGCTTCCGTCGGTCGTCGTCCTTCGGCCCGTCGTCGGGCGGCGGCGCCGGCGTGTCGTCCGGCGGCGGGTCCTCGAGCCCCCAGTCGGACTTCACGCTGCCGCTCGACGTGTCGTGGGCGCCGGACTTCTGGGGCCGGATCCGCCGGGCGGTCGAGTCCAACCGGGCCGGCGCGCAGGCCAGCGCCGCCGATCTCGAGACGAGCCGCCTGAGCCTGCAGGCCGAGCTGGCGCAGGATTACGTCCAGCTGCGCGCGCTCGACGCGCAGAGGCAGCTCCTGGACGCCACGGTCGCCGCCTACCAGCGCGCCCTCCAGCTCACGCGCGACAGGTACGCCGGCGGCGTGGCGTCCCGGGCCGACGTGGCGCAGGCCGAAGCCCAGCTCGGGACCACGCAGGCGCAGGCGATCGACGTGGGCGTGCAGCGCGCGCAGCTGGAGCACGCGATCGCCCTGCTCATCGGGAAGCCGGCGTCCTCGTTCGCGCTCCCGGCGGCGCCGCTCGCCGCCGCGCCGCCGCGCATCCCCGCCGGGATGCCATCGGAGCTCCTCGAGCGCCGGCCGGACATCGCCGCCGCCGAGCG
>DASYTM010000110.1:0-8100 GCA_036002345.1 Candidatus Methylomirabilota bacterium
GCGCGGCCCGCGATGGTCGAGGACCTCGTTCGTCAGGCCCTGCAAGACGACGTCGAGCACCTCGCGAGAGATCTCCTCGGTCTCGAGATGGTGCAGGTTGAAGTACGCCATCTCGTACGGCACGATGCCGCGGCCGACGCCGAGATCGAAGCGCCCGCGCGACATCTGGTCGAGCATGCAGATCTCCTCGATCAGGCGCAGCGGATCGTAGAGCGGCAGGCAATAGACGCACGGCCCGAGGCGGATGCGCCGCGTGTGCTCCGCGGCGGCGGCGAGGAAGATGCCCGGCGCGGGCGCCATGCCCAGCGGCGTGGCGTGGTGCTCGGCGAGGTGGTACGCGGCGAAGCCCGCCGCGTCGTACTTCTCGAGCAGGCGCAGCCGGCTCGCGTAGTGCTCGTCGAGCGGGACGTTGCGGCGGTCGAGGTGGTCGAAGATCCCGATGTCCATGAGCCGCGGGTCACTCTACCACTGCCGCGCCTCGTCGGGCGGCGCGGCGGGCACGGGCGTCAGCGCGGCCAGGTCGTGCTCCCACAGCACGGTGGCGTCGTCGCCGCCGTCGCGGATCTGGAGCCGGCCGTCCTCGGTCGCGACCAGCAGCCGGCCGTCGGCGTCCCAGTCCGCCCACTGCACGCCCTCGAGCCAGCGCTCGGGCCCGGTCTCGACGATGGCGTAGAGCGTCTCGCCGGGCAGCCCCGAGCGGAACGCGGCATAGTGCCCGTGGACCACGAGGCGCACGGCGCCGTCGGTCTTGGGCCGCGCCTTCTGCATGGTGACCGGGCGGACCTCGTCCCACGCGTCACCGGGCTTGCGCGCCGGCGTGTCGGCCGTCTCGCTCCAGCCCCGGCGGCGCTCGACGGCGAACGTCGCCGCGCGCGTCACCGCGAGGCCGAACCGCTCGAGGCAGGGCGCGACGTCGCCCTCGCTCGGAGCGCCGAGCGTCGAGACACCGCGCGCTTCCGTGAAGTGCGCGCCGCGCGTCCACGTGCCGCACGTGGCCCACGCGGCGAGGGCGGTCAGCCAGGGCAGCCGCGAGATCGCCACGTACGTCGTGCCCGCGCGCCAGGCCGCCTTGCCCCGCAGCGTGAAGTAGCAGAGCCAGCGGCCGTCGGGCGAGAGATCGCAGCGCTGCGGGTAGAGGTTGGCGTGGAGCCAGGACCCCGCGTCGTACGCGCCCCGGGCGACATCCCAGCGGCCGACGTGCGACCAGTCGCTCGGCCCGCGCCGGAGCACGGCGACGATCGGCGCGCGCGCCGCCGGGATGCCGAAGAGGCGCGGCGACACCCGGGTCCGGCGCTAGGCGCCGACCGTCGTCTTGATGCTTTTCAGGTGATCGTCGATGTGGCTGCAGAGGATGCCGACCACGCACTGCTCGGCGGTCATGGCGGGGATCCCCTTCAGCGCGGACGCGGAGCGGCCGAGCGCCGCGTCGTCGAGCCCGCGCACGATGGCGGCCGCCTCCGCGGCGTTCTTCTTGTGCAGCGCGATCGTCTCCGACTTGCCGACGTTCGCGAAGTCTTTGGCGTGCTTGGCGTTCCCGGCGTGGATGTCGTCCATCGTGATCGACGGCTGGTGCTGGCCGGACGCCACCGACTTGACGAGACCCGCGATCCCCATGTGCGACTGGGCGACGTGGTGGGCGGTCACGCCGACCGGCCACTTCTCGGCCTCGGTGACCTTCTTCCAGTCGGCGTCACTCAGCCGCTCGAAAACGGCGGTCGCTTCCTGGGCCTTCGCCTCGAACTGTTTCGCGAGCGCTTCGCCCTTGGCTCCCATGGTGGTCCCTCCCCTGGCGCCGAAGTATACTCCCAGCAAGTCACACAGGAGGCGCCATGAGCGTGCACATCGACATCAATTGCGACATGGGCGAGAGCTACGGGCGTTGGACGCTGGGCGCGGACGAAGAGATCATGCCCAACATCACGTCGGCGAACGTCGCCTGCGGTTTCCACGGCGGCGATCCGCACGTGATGCGCCGGTCGGTGGAGCTGGCCGTGCAACATGGCGTGGCCATCGGCGCCCACCCCGGCCTGCCCGACCTCATGGGCTTCGGCCGGCGCCGCATGGACGTCTCACCGCAGGAGCTCAAGGACATCCATCGCTACCAGGTGGGCGCCCTCTACGCGTTCGCGAAGGCGGCGGGCGCGCCGCTGCAGCACGTGAAGGCGCACGGCATCCAGTACCACATGTTCGAGGAGAACCTGCCGCTCGGCCGCGCCTCCGCGGAGCAGGTCGTCGAGCTGGATCCGACCCTCATCCTCATGACGATGGCGATGACCAAGTACGACGCGGAAGCGCGCAAGGTGAAGGGCTGCCGCGTGGCCGCCGAGGGCTTCGCCGACCGCGTCTACGCCGACGACGGCCAGCTCGTCTCGCGCAAGCTCGGCAAGGACGCGCTCGTGTCGGACCCCGCCAAGGCCGCCGACCAGGCGGTGCGGATGGTGATGGAAGGCAAGGTCCGCACCATCACCGGCAAGATCATCGACGCGAAGATCGACACCATCTGCATCCACGGTGACAGTCCCAGCGCCGAGAAGATCGTGGCCGCCGTGCGCGACGGGCTCGTCAAGGCGGGCGCCGTGGTGAAGCCGCTCCGGGAGTGGTTCGGGAAGTGATCCGCGCGGGGGTGACGCTCTTCGGCGTCGCCCTCGTGCTCGCGGCGTGGGCCGGCGCCGCGCACGCGCAGCTCTATCGCTGGGTGGACGAGCAGGGCGTGGCTCACTACGGCCACGGCATCGACGCCGTCCCCGAGCGCTTCCGCAAGGGCATCCAGCCGTACGTGCCGCCGGAGGTCAAGCCCGCCGACAAGGGGCCCACGCATCGCGAGCAGATCCACCCGATGTGCGGCAAGGCGCGCACGGTGGACGTCGGGCTCGACGTCGAGGTCGCGCGCGTCTTCAAGAAAGTGTTCACCGACGAGGTCCGCAAGGACATCTTCCCGTTCAAGATCGAGACGTTCATCGTGCTCGACGAGCAGCAATATCCCGCCGGCTTCATCTGCTACGGCCGCGAGGAGACGCGCCTGCACACGATCATCGTGCCCGTGAACACGCTCGTGGGCGGGCTCGGCGCCGCCGAGCTGGAGCGGCAGCTCGCGCAGCTCCTCGCCCACGAGCTGGCCCACGCCACCCGCCACGCGACGCACGACGGCCGCGCGGGCCAGGTCGAGCGCGAGGCCGACGAGCTGGGTGTCTACTACTACGAGCGCGCGGGCTACGACTGCCGCTCGTGGATCCCGATCAACCCGCCGCACCACGGGTACGCCGATCGCGCGATGGTCCAGCTCGCCTGCTACCTCGCCAAGCAGGGCCTGCGGCCGCCGCGCCGGCCCCTCGCGACGCCGCGCTAGGACGAATCGTCCGGCGCGAGGAGGATCGACGTCCCCGGCCGGCGCAGCTCCGCCTCGCTCTTCATGACGTCGTCGACCGCCTGCGCCAGGGCGATGAGCCGCGAGTACGCGTCGTGCTGCGCGCGTGAGGTCTCGATGAGCCGCGCGGGGTCGCCCCCGCGGGCGAGGCGGAGCGCGAGCATGCGCCGCGCGGCGGATCGGAGCGGGGCGTCGGAGACACTGTCCAGCGTGGCCCACGCTCCGGCGGCGTCGCCCTGCTCCGCCTGAACGCGCGCGATCCCCACGAGCGCCGCGCTTTTCGTGGGCTCCTCCGTGATCGTCGCCGCGGATTGCGCGGCCGCGGCGACGCCGGCCGTGCGTGCCTGGGTCATGACCACACCCTGCACCGCCCACGCGCGCGCCGTCGGCTCGGCGACCGCGCGCGCCGCGGCGAGCGCGCCGGGCACGTCGGACTTGGCCTGGGCGCGGGCGATCGCGCCGGCCGCGTGGGCACGAATGTGCGGCTCCTTGATCCGGTGCGCCGTCAAGCGCGCGCCCGAGAGATCTCCGCGCTCGGCCTGCTGCGCCACCACGCCGCGGATCGCCACCTCACGCAGCCCGAACCGCGTCCCCTCCGGCAACTCTTCGGCCGTCTTCAGCGCGCCCGTCACGTCGCCCGCTTTCGCCTGGGCCGCCGCCAGCATCGGGTTGAGGAACAAGCGATTGGGGCTGACGATCGTACGCGCCGTCGCGAGCGCGCCGGCGAGGTCGCCACGCTGGATCTGCGAGCCGACGATCGCCATCTGGATTTCGGGATCGGGATCCGGCAGCGGCATCGCGCGCACGGTGGCGAGGGCGCCGGCGTGATCGCCCGCCGTGGCCTGGGCCTGGGCGATGATCTGCATCAGCCGCGGCGTCGCGTTCGGATCGCCGGGAGGCGGTGCGGACGCGGCGGTGCGCAGCGCGCCCGCCACGTCGCCCCGCGCGACCTGCGCCCGGACCACGCCTTCCAGCGCCTGGCCCTGCACGAAGACGGCCGGCAGTGTGCGGACCGTCGCGAGCGCGCCCGCCGTGTCGCCGGCGGCGGCCTGCGCGGCGGCAATCGCCTGCACGACGAACAGGGTCTGCTGCACGTCCGGCAGGCCCGTGGGCACCGTCGCAAGCGTCTTCTGCGCGCCGGCGATGTCGCCGACGGCGGCCTGCGCGCGCGCGAGATTACGGAGCGCGCCACGCTCGGCGTCCGAGCGCAGGCCCGCCACTTCCTGCTCGGCCTCGGCGACGATGGCACGCGCGGCGGCGAGCCGGGGCGGCGGCACGCGAGAGGGCGGCTCGCCGGCGATGGCCACGGTGCCGATCAGCAGCGCGGCGAGCAGGAGGCTCACGCACACGACCCTGGCCTCTCCGTCCACGGGCTCCACCAGCAAGGTGAGCCCCTCCACGCCGACGACGCGAATGGCGGCGCCCGCCGGCACCGTGCCGCCGCGGCTCAGCTCGGCGCGCCAGCGCTGGCCGTGCACCAGAACGTCGCCGAACGGCGCCAAGGTCTCGGCGGCGCTGCCGATCGCGCCGTGGATCTGATCCTTCGGCGGCCGGAAGATCACCCGGAGGGCGGGATAGAGCACGAGATCCTTGCCGACGAAGAGGGCGAGCGCCAGGGCGGACAGCCAGAGCGGCGCATCAGCCAGGCGGACGGCAAGGAAGGCGAGAACGCCGGCCATGACCCACCCCGGCAACTGCCAGAGGACGTAGCGGAGGAAGTCAGGCATGTCTCGCCGCCGTCGCGTGCCGGGAGGGTGGTGCTAGGCCGTCGGCCCCTGGTAGTCCTGCCGGTGGAAGTAATTGGCGTTGTAGAACTGCAGCACCAGGTCGCGATAGACCGCGGGGTCGTAGCGCGGCGGGTTGCCCGGGCCCGTGCACGTCGTCACGACCTCGATGCGCGCGTCGGGGTTGGGGCTGTAGAAGAACGCGATCGAATAGCGGTCCGTGCCGGAGTCGTTCAGCACGCCGTGCGGCGTGGACAGAAACCGGTCGTTCGACCAGCGCTTCATCACGTTGCCGAGGTTGACCAGGAAGGTGCCCTTGATCACGGGCGGCGCGAGCCACTCGCCGTTCGGCAGGCGCACGGCGAGGCCGGGGACCTCCTCACGCGCGAGCATCGTGATGAACGAGTTGTCGGTGTGCGGGCCCTGCCCGAACTGTTCGGGGTCGTCGCTCTCCTGGGGCGGATAGTGCAGGAAGCGCAGATTGAGATGCGCCTCGCCCGTGAAGAACGGCGCGAACCAGTCCGGCGGCAGCTCCAGCGCCCGCGCGAGCACCGGCAGCATCTTCTCGCCGACGGCCTCCAGCGTCTTGAAGTAGGCGACCATCATCGCGCGCATCCCGTCGTGCCCGGCCGGCCACTGGTTGCGACCGCGTAGCGGCTCTCCCGCCACCACGGCGGGATGGTCGGCGCCGCGCTCGTGGCTGATGAAGAACGACTCGTTGAAGTTGGGCCGCGTGGCCTTGTGCACGGTGGAGGCGCGCTGCATCGACTGGTTCACCGGCAGGTAGCCGATGTTGTTCTCGTTGAGCTTGAGCGCCAGCTTGTCCTCCATCGGCAGCGCGTGGAACTTGCGCGAGGCCTCGAAGGCCTCCTGCACGATGCGCGGGGACACGCCGTGACCGGCGAGGTAGAAGAAGCCGATGGACTCGCAGGCCTGGCGTACCCGGGCGGCCACCGCGTCCAGCCCGCCGGGTTCGCCGCGGAAGGCGGGCCCGAAGTCGATCACGGGGATCGTCCGCGTCACCTCCGCGACGTCCTTGACCGCCATCGTCTTGAAGATGTTCATCCGCGCCTCCTCGCGCGCCTGAACGATACCATCGTTTATCGCGTGGCCGCCCGCGGATCCAGCACGTCGCGGACCGCGTCGCCCACGAGATTGAGAGCGAGGACGATCACGAAGATGGCCAGCCCGGGCAGCAGCACGACGTGCGGGCTCAGGATGACGAACTGCCGGCCGGTCGCGAGCATGCTGCCCCAGTCCGCCGTCGGCGGCTGGGTGCCGAGACCGAGGAACGACAACCCGGCGGTGGCGAGGATCTTGGCGCCGACGTCGAGGCTGAAGGCCACGATCACCGGCGACAGGAGATGCGGCAGCACGTGGCGGCCGAGGATGACCGCGTCGCTGGCGCCGAGCGCGCGCGCGGCCTCGACGAACTCCCGCTCGCGCAGCGAGAGCACCACGCCGCGCACGAGCCGGGTGTAGAGCGGAAAGCCGACGATGGCGATGGCCACCATCGCGTTGCGCAGCCCCGGCCCGAGCCCGGCCACGATGGCGATGGCGAGCAGCACGTACGGAAACGCCATGAGGATGTCGGTCAAGCGCATCACCACCGTCTCGACCCAGCCCGTGTAGAAGCCGCCGAGGATCCCGAGCGTCACCCCGACGAGCATGGCGGCCGCCGCCGACGCCACGCCCGCCGCCAGCGACACGCGCGCGCCCCAGACGAGCCGCGCGAGGAGGTCGCGGCCGAACTCGTCGGTGCCGAGGGCGTGACCGGACGTCAGCGGCGGGCGCAGGCGGTTCGGCGTGTCCACGGCGTCGGGATCCAGGAGCGGCAGCCACGGCGCGAGCACCGCCGCCAGCATGGCCGCCGCCAGGGCCGCCACCGCGAGCACGGCCAGCCGGTTGCGTCGTGCCGTCCGGCGCCACGCATCGGCCATTTATTCGTACCGGATGCGCGGGTCGAGCCAGGCGTACAGCAGATCGACCGCGAGGTTCACGAGGACGAACGAGAGCGCGACGACGAGCACGCAGCCCTGCACGAGCGGGAAGTCACGCGCGAGGATCCCCTGCACCATGAGCGTGCCCACGCCGGGCCACGCGAAGACGGTCTCGGTGAGGACAGCGCCACCGAGGAGATAGCCCACCTGCACGCCGATGACGGTCACGATGGGCACGAGCGCGTTGCGGAGCGCGTGGCGCAGCACCACGCCGCCCTCGCGCACGCCCTTGGCGCGCGCGGTGCGCACGTAGTCCTGGCCGAGCGTGTCCAGCATGGCGCTGCGCGTGAGCCGCGCCACGATGGTGACGGAGGCGGCCGCGAGCGTCACGGCGGGCAGCACGAGGTGGGCGAGCAGGTCGGAGAGGTCGCCGCCGCCGTGCGGCGCGTACATGCCGGAGGCAGGCAGCCACCCGAGCTGGAGCGCGAACACGACCATGAGCACGATGCCGAGCCAGAACGACGGCATGCTGGCGCCGAAGAGCGAGGCCGTCGCGCTCAGGCGGTCGAGCAGCGAGTTCGGCCGCGTGGCCGCGGCCACGCCTAGGGCCACGCCCACCGCGCTCGAGAGCAGGAGCGCGGTGACGGTGAGCAGCAGGGTGGCCTTGAAGCGCGTGAGGACCTCGGCGAGGACGGGGCGCTTCATCCAGAGCGAGCGGCCGAGGTCGCCGCGCACGACGTGGCCGATCCACTTCAGATATTGCGCGTGCAGCGGCTCGTTCAGCCCGAGGTCGGCGCGCAGCCGCGCCAGGTCCTCCTTCGTGGCCTGCGTGCCGAGCATGATCTCCGCCGGGTCGCCCGGCGAGAGGTGCAGCACCATGAAGATGATGACGGACACGCCCGCCAGGACCGGCACCAGCAGCAGGAGCCGGCGGGCGAGGTAGCGCCTCACTTCAGCGAGATCGTCTCGACTCTCAGGTCGAAGCTCGGGTGCAGCTTGAAGCCCTGCACGCGCTTGGCGTGGGCCGCCGTCTGGATTTCGTGGTCCACGAAGATCCACGGCGCGTCGTCCA
>DASYTM010000111.1:0-6139 GCA_036002345.1 Candidatus Methylomirabilota bacterium
GCCGGGCGTCCACGACGGCGGGGCTCGCCGCGCTCGGCCGCCTCGGCGTCCTGCCCGCGGCGGGAGCGCTCGCCGAGCACTACCGCTTCCTCCGCCGCGTCTCCACGGCGCTGCGGCTGCTCGGCGCGCGGCCCACCGACACGCTGGAGCTGGCGGGGCCGATGCCGGCGCGGGTCGCCGCCGCCCTCGGCTTCCCGTCGCGCGACGCCTTCCTCGCCGCCTACCGCGAGCGCACGACCGCCGTGCGAAATACCTACGACGACCTGATGACCGCGGAACGGAGCCACTGAGCACCTTGAACAGGCCACCCACGGACCGAGCCGGCCTCGCGGCCCCCGCGACGACAACCCGAACGCTGTACGTCGTCGACGGCCACTCGAACATCTTCCGCGCCTACCACGCGATGGACTATCTCTCGACGTCCAGGGGCCAGCCGACCCACGCCATCCTGATCCTGTCCACGATGCTGTGGAAGCTGATCCGTGAGGAACAGCCGGACTACATGGCCATCGCGCTCGATCCGCCGGGCCCGACCTTCCGCGACAAGCTGTTCGACCAGTACAAGGCCACGCGCACGTCGATGCCGGACGACCTGGCGCGCCAGCTGCCGTTCATCCGCCGCCTCTTCGACGCGCTCCGGACGCCCGTGCTGGAGGTGCCGGGCTTCGAGGCCGACGACGTGCTGGCCACGCTCGTCGAGCAGGCGCTGAAGCTGCCCGACCTCGACGTCGTCCTCGTGACGGGCGACAAGGACATGCTCCAGCTCGTCGGCCCGCGCGTCCGCGTGCTGTCCGTGGTCGGCCGGACGGGGGAAAAGATCGTCTACGACGAGGCGAAGGTACGCGAGCGCTGGGGCGTGGGCCCGGACCAGATCCCGGACGTGATGGCCCTCATGGGCGACTCGATCGACAACGTCCCCGGCGTGAAGGGGGTGGGCGAGAAGACCGCGGTGAAGCTCATCGGCCAGTACGGCTCCGTCGACAAGCTCTACGACAACCTCACGCTGATCCCCGGCAAGCTCCGCGAGACGCTGGCGCTGGGACGGAAGAACGCGCTGCTGTCGCGCGAGCTGGTGGTGCTGAACCGCGAGGTCCCGCTCGCCTTCGACCTCGAGACGTTCCGGCGCGGGGAGCCGGACTGGACGCGGCTGCGCGGGCTCTGGCTGGAGCTCGAGTTCACGCGGCTCGTGAAGGAGCTGCCCGCGGCGGCGCCGGCCGCCGACGCCGGCCCGGTGACGGTGCTCGCGTCCCCCCGCGCCCTCGCCGACTGGGCGGCGCGCGTGCCCGTCGACGCCACGCTCATGCTGGACTGGGCGGGCGATGCCCGGCCGCCCGCGCCGCGCATCGACGCGCTCGGCGTCTTCCACGACGCCGCCGGCGCGGCCGGCGTCGCGCTGGGCCGCGAGGCGTTCCCGCAGGCGTTCCCGGCCCAGGACGCGGTCCTGGGCGGCCGGCCGCTGGTCGCCCACGACGCCAAGCCGCTGCTCGCCGCCTGGCTCGAGGCGGGCGCGGCCGCGCCGACGATCGACGACAGCGCGGTCGCCGCCTATCTGCTCAACCCGGCGCGCGCGACGTACAAGCTCGACGAGGTCTGCATGGAAGCCTTCGGCGAGTGCCCGCCCGCGCTGCTCAACGTGGCGCCGGACGATCTGCCGCGCGTCGCCGGCGATCGCGCGCGCTGGCTCGCGCGGTTCTGGGAGCACGCCCGCCGGGATCTCGAGGAGCGCGGGCTGGCGCGGATCTACCACGAGATCGAGCGCCCGCTCGTCCCCGTGCTGGCCGAGATGGAGCGCACGGGGATCCGCGTGGACCCGGCGCGGCTCGAGGCGTTCGCCAAGGAGCTCGAGCGCGACCTCGACAACCTCACGCGCGAGATCTACAACCTGGCCGGCGAGGAGTTCACCATCGCCTCGCCCAAGCAGCTCGCTCAGATCCTCTTCGAGAAGCTCAAGCTGCCGGTGCTGCGCCGCACGAAGACGGGCCCCTCGACCGACGCGGACGTGCTCACGGAGCTCGGGCTACGGCACGCGCTGCCCGCGAAGATCCTCGAGCACCGGAGCCTGTCGAAGCTCAAGGGCACGTACGCCGACACGCTGCCGGGACTCGTCAACGCGGCCACGGGACGGATCCACACCACGTTCAACCAGCTCGTGGCGGCCACGGGACGGCTCTCGTCGCAGGATCCGAATCTCATGAACATCCCCATCCGCACCGAGCTCGGGCGGCGGATCCGCGCGGCGTTCATCCCCCAGGACGGCTGGGTCTTCGTGGCCGCCGACTACTCGCAGATCGAGCTGCGGATCCTGGCCCACATGTCGGCCGAGCCCGCCATCATCGAGTCGTTCCGCCGCGGCGAGGACATCCACACGCGCACCGCCTCCGAGGTCTTCAAGGTGGCGCCGGGCACCGTCACCTCGCTCCAGCGCACGATCGCCAAGAGCGCCAACTACGCGATCCTGTACGGGGTGTCGGCGTTCGGGCTCTCGCAGGCGACGAAGATCGATCAGAAGGAGGCGCAGAAGTACATCAGCGATTACTTCGCGACGCACCCGCGCGTGCGCGCCTTCATCGACAAGACGCTCGCCGACGGGCGCGAGCGCGGCTGGGTCCAGACGCTCCTGGGCCGCCGGCGCTACCTGCCCGATCTGCGCTCCGGCAATCCCGTCGCGCGCAACGCCGCCGAGCGCATGGCCATGAACGCGCCGGTGCAGGGCACGGCGTCGGACATGATCAAGATCGCGATGGTGCGCATGCGCGCGGCGCTGGCGGCGCGGAAGCTCGAGGCGCGCATGCTCCTCCAGGTGCACGACGAGTTGCTCTTCGAGGCGCCGCCCTCGGAGGTGGCCGCCATCGAGACGCTCGCGCGCGAGATCATGGAGGCGGCGCTGCCGCTCGATGTGCCCATCGTGGTGGACGTGAAGTCCGGCGCCGACTGGGCGCAGGTGTGACGGCGCGCCGGTTCCTGCTCGTCGGGCTCACCGGCGGCATCGCGACCGGCAAGAGCACCGTCTCCGAGATCCTCCGCCGGCTCGGCGCCGTCGTCATCGACGCCGATCAGCTCGCGCGCGACGTGGTGGCTCCCGGCACGCCGGCCCTCGCGAAGATCGCCCACGAGTTCGGCGACGTGCTCCAGGCCGATGGCACGCTCGACCGGAAGAAAGTCGCCGCCATCGTGTTCGCCGACCCCGCGAAGCGCAAAGGCCTGGAGGCGATCACGCACCCGGCCATCCGCGAGCGCTTCCTGGCCCGGCTCGCCGCGCTGGAGGCCGACGGGTTCGACGGCATCGTGATCTGGGACGCGCCGGTGATGATCGAGTCCGGCGGCCACAAGGCCATGGACCGGCTCGTGGTGGTCGTCACCGACGACGGGACCCAGCGCGCCCGCCTCGTGGCGCGCGACGGCGACGCCGCCGACGGCGCACGCCGCATCGCCAACCAGATGCCGCTCGCCGAGAAGGCGGCCCTCGCCGACTACGTCATCGACAACTCCGGCGATCGCGCCGCCACCGAGGCGCGCACGCGCGAGGTGTACCAGGCCCTGACGCGCGACCTCGCCGCCCGTCGCGCGTGACGGCGCGCACGGCGTCAGCGCGCCCGTCGCGCCAGCGGGACCGCCACGTGGCAACGGACGGGACGGAACTCGACCAGCTCCGCGCGCTCCAGCCGTCCGCGCCGCGGCAACGCGGCCCGGCGGGCGACGGCGAGCGCACGGTCCAGACCGGCGCCGGCCTCCTGGACGAGCGTGCAGTGCGGGACCCACGCGCCGGGCGCATAGTACGCCCACGGCCCGCGGCCGAATGCCGCCAGCCGCCGGTGGCAGTCGGCCTGGGCCTCGAGGAGCGCGGCGGCGAGCTCGCGCCAGAGCCCGCGCACCGTCGCGGCCGCGTCGTCATCGAGGGCGAGCTCGAGCGCCCAGGGCATCGCGCCGGATCATGACAAGACGCCGCGCGCTCGGCCAGCACTTCCTGCGCGACTTCGGCATCGCGCGCGCCATCGTCGATCTCGTCGCCCCGACCCCCGCGGACTTCGTCGTCGAGATCGGTCCCGGCCAGGGGGCCCTCACCGGTGAGCTGGCGCGCCGCGCCGGACGCGTGCTCGCGCTCGAGGTCGATCGGACGCTGATCGAGCGGCTGCACGCCACGTATCCCGCGCTGGAGGTCGTCGCCGCGGATGCCCGCGCGTGGGACTGGACGTCGCTTCAGCGTCCCGCCGGCGGCCGCGCGCTCGTCGTCGGCAACCTGCCGTACAGCGTCGGCACGACGATCCTCACGGCGCTGGCGCGCGCGCACGGCGCGATCGACGTGATGGCGCTCATGCTGCAGCGCGAGGTGGCCGAGCGCGTGGCGGCGGCGCCGGGCGGCAAGGCGTACGGCAGCCTCTCGGTCCACGTCCAGCTCCACTGGCGCGTGGAGCTGGCGCTCCACGTGCCGCCGGGCGCGTTTCGCCCGCCGCCGAAGGTCGAGTCCGCCGTGCTGCGGATGACGCCGTTGCCCGGGCCGAGCGCGGAGCTCGCCGACGAGTCGCGGTTCGAGGCCGTCGTCCGGGCCGCCTTCGCCCAGCGCCGGAAGACCCTGGCCAACGCCCTGGCCGCCGGGCTGGGCCTTCCCGTAGGGGCCACCCGCGAGGCCGCCACCAGCGCTGGCGTAGACCCCGGCCGTCGGGCGGAAACCCTGAATATTCAGGAGTTTGCTGAGGTGGCTCGCCGGTTATAGTGGGAAGTGATGCAGGTGCGCGTCCTCCTGCTCACCGTGCTGGTCCTCGAACTGGCCGGCGTCGCGCTGCTCCAGCGCGGCGGCTGGCTGTCGCCGACGCCGTTCTTTCCCGCCGCGTCCCCAGCGCCCACCGTCGTCGCCGTAGCGCCCGCGCCACCGACGGTGCCGAGCCTTCGCGTGAGCGCCGTGGGCGTGCGCAGCGGCGACACGCTCGTGCGCGCGCTGCAGCGCGAGGGCATGGCGCGCGACGCGAGCGCCGGAATCGCCGCGGCGCTGATCGCCAGCGGCGTGAATCTCCGGAAGCTCTCCCCGCGCCACACGCTGGAGGTCACGTGGACGCTCGACGGCCGGCCCGTCGCGCTGCGCTACGAGCCGAGCCCGTGGCTCGGCTACGCGGTGATCCCCGGCGACGGCCGCTGGGAGGTGCAGCGCGCGGAGACGCGGCCCGACGTGCGCGTGGAGGTCGTGCGCGGCGAGGTGACGCGCTCGCTCTTCGAGGCGGTGGAGCAGGCGGGCGGGGCCGCGCAGCTCGCCATCGACCTCGCCGAGATCTTCGCCTCCGACTTCGACTTCACCGCCGACACGCGCGCGGGCGACCGGTTCCGCCTGCTCGTCGAGAAGCGCTACGCGAACGACGCGTTCGTGGACTACGGGCGTATCCAGGTCGCGCAGTACGTGAGCGACGGCCGCGTGCTGACCGGCGTCGGCTACGAGCGCGCCGCCGACGGCCGTCGCGGCTTCTACGATGCGGACGGGCGCTCGCTGCGCAAGAGCTTCCTCAAGTCGCCGCTCGAATTCACGCGGATCACCTCCGGCTTCACGTGGGCGCGCCCGCACCCGATCCTGGGCGGCGTGCGCCCGCACCTCGCCGTGGACTACGGCGCCCCGGTGGGCACGCCGGTGCGCGCCGTCGCCGACGGCCGCGTGGGCGCCGCGGGCTGGGCCGGCGGCAACGGCATCTCGGTGACCCTCCAGCACCGCTCGGGCTACCAGACGCAGTACAACCACCTCTCGCGGCTCGGGTCCGGCATCCGCGCCGGCGGCCGCGTCAGCCAGCGCCAGGTGATCGGCTACGTCGGCATGACGGGGCTCGCCACCGGCCCGCACCTCGACTACCGCGTGGCGAAGAACGGCACGTTCGTCAACCCGCTCGGCGAGAAGTTCATCCCGGGCGAGCCGATCGCCGCCGCCGAGCGCGGCGCCTTCACCACCCACGCCCGCGATCTCGTCCGCCGTCTCGAGACGGCTGCGCCCTTCTGATCTCATGGGGGGCCCCGAAATGGCCCCCCAAACCCCCCAGCGTTCGCCGCGCCCCGGCAAAGCCGTGGCGCGTCTCTAAAGATGGGGGGCCCCGAAATGGCCCCCCAAACCCCCCAGCGTTCGCCGCGCCCCGGCAAAGCCGTGGCGCGTCTCTAAAGATGGGGGGCC
>DASYTM010000112.1:0-13366 GCA_036002345.1 Candidatus Methylomirabilota bacterium
CCAAGTGTGCGTCGTACTTCCACCAATCGAGGCCGATCTGCTGAGCCTTGTCGATCGAGCACACGATGAGACGAATCCGAATCGTGAGGAGCTCTACCTCGGCGAGGGAGATCTTGACGTCCCCCGCCACGACCAACCCCTTGTCGAGGACCCGGTCCAGGACGTCGACGAGTCCACTGGCGCGGTGGTTCGAGAGCTGGAGATCATTTCTCATCGAGGAGTCGATCTTACCCGTGCGCGTGGATTTTGTCCCGCGAGTATAGGTGGGTGAAGAAGCGGCTGCCAACCCATGAAAAGTTTTTCCCACCCGCCCCCGCGACCAGTCGTGGGCCTCGACCGGGCCCCTACCGCCGGCCGTTTTTCGGTAGTCCGTTCTTCGGGAGGAGCCCGGCCAGAAACTTACCAGTGTACGAGCCGGGCGTCTGGGCGACCACTTCCGGCGGGCCTTCGGCGACGATCTCGCCGCCCTCGTCGCCGCCCTCGGGTCCGAGATCCACGACCCAGTCCGCCGCGCGCACGACGTCGAGGTGGTGCTCGACGAGGACGACGGTATTGCCCGCGTCCACGAGCCGATGGAGCACGCCGAGGAGCTTCTTCACGTCGTCGAGGTGGAGGCCGGTCGTCGGCTCGTCCAGCAGGTAGAGCATCTCGCCGGTGGCGCGCGCGGCCAGCTCGGCGGCGATCTTCAGCCGCTGGGCCTCGCCGCCCGAGAGCGTGGTGGCGGGCTGGCCGAGGCGGAGGTAGCCGAGGCCGACGTCTTGCAGCACGCGCAGCCGCCGCGCGAGCGCGGGCACGGCGGCGAAGAAGTCCACCGCCTCGTCCACGGTGAGGGCGAGCACGTCGGCGATCGACTTGCCGCGGTGCTTGACGGCGAGCACGTCCGGCCGGTAGCGCCGCCCCTCGCATTCCTGGCAGGACACGTACACATCCTCGAAGAAGTACATCTCCAGCTTCTGGAACCCGTCGCCCTGGCACGACTCGCAGCGCCCGCCCGGCACGTTGAAGGAGAACGCGCCCGCCCCGAGCCCGAGGGTCTTGGCGCGCGGCAGCGCGGCGTAGAGCTTGCGGATCTCGTCGAAGGCCTTCACGTAGGTGACGGGGTTGCTGCGCGGCGTGCGCCCGATCGGCTCCTGGTCGATGAGCCGCACGCCCTTCAGGTACTCGATGCCGGTCACGGCGGTGTGAGCGCCCGGCGTCTGGAACTCGGTCTTGAAGGCGCGCGCGACGGCGCGATAGAGCGTGTCGTGCACGAGCGTGGACTTGCCGGAGCCCGAGACTCCCGTGACGACGGTGAGGGTGCCGAGGGGCAGGCGCAGCGTGAGGTCTTTCAGATTGTGCTCGCGTGCGCCGGTGAGGACGAGGTGGCGGCGGCCCGGCCGCCGCGCGAGCGGCGCGGGGATCGACTCGCGGCCCGTGAGGTAGCGCGCGGTGAGGGAGCGCGTGGTCTTGCGGAACTCGTCCTGCGAGCCCGAGAAGACGACCTCGCCCCCGCGCTCGCCCGAGCCGGGGCCGAGCTCGATCACGTGGTCCGCGGCCTCGATGAAGGCGCGGTCGTGCTCGACGACGACGACGGTGTTGCCGGCCGTGGCCAGCTCGCGGCAGAGATCGGCCAGGCGCGCGGTGTCGCGGGCGTGGAGCCCGATCGACGGCTCGTCGAGCACGTACAGCGTGCCCACGAGCTGCGAGCCCAGCTGGTTCGCGAGATTGATCCGCTGCGCCTCGCCGCCCGACAGCGTGCGCGTCTGGCGCCCGAGCGTGAGGTAGCCGAGACCCACGCGCAGGAGGAAGGTCAGCTTCGCCCCGAGCTGGCGCAGGATCTCGCGGCCGACGGCCGCTTCCCACGCCGTGAGGCTGAGGGACTCGAGGGTGGCGGCCGCGCGCTCGATGGTGAGCCCCGTGAACTGCGCGATCGTCAGTCCCGCCACTTTCACGGCGAGCGCGGCGGGCTTGAGCCGCGCGCCCGCGCACATGGGGCAGGGGGACTGGGTGCGATAGCGCGAGAGGAACACGCGGACGTGGAGCTTGTAGCGGTAGGACTCGATCTCCTCGAAGAACCCGTTGATGCCGGGGAACTTGCCGTCGCCCTCGTACACGAGCGTGCGGGCCGGCGCGTCGAGCGCCTCCCACGGCGTGTCCAGCGCGACGCCCGCGCGCCGGGCCGCCTTCACCAGCTCGCGCTGGTACCACTTGCCGGACGGATGGGTCCACGGCTCGACGGCGCCGTCGCCGAGGGTGAGGGCGCGATCGGGCACCACGAGCGACTCGTCGTACTTGAGTACGTTGCCGAAGCCCTTGCACTCCGGGCACGCGCCGAGCGGATGGTTGAAGGAGAAGAGGAGCGGCTGCGGCCGCTCGAGGGCGGCGCCGCACGCGCCGCACCGGAACTCCTCGGTGAAGGCGCGCCGCGGGCCGTCCACCACGTCCACCGTGACGCGGCCGCCGCCCTCGCGCAGCGCCGTCTCCAGCGAGTCGGCGAGCCGGCTGCGGCCGTCGGCGTGCAGCACCACGCGGTCGAGGACGACCTCGAGCTCGGCGGCGGACAGGGTGACCGGCGCGGGCCCGGCGAGTTCCACGACCTCGCCGTTCAGGCGGACGCGCGCGAAGCCGCGCCGCGTGAGGGCGGCCCACACCTCCGCGGGCGGCGCGCCGGCGGGCACGGGGAGCGGGAAGGCCACGAGGGCGCGCGCGCCCGCGTGCTCGGCGAGGAGCGCGTCGGCCATGGACTGCGCGGAGTGGCTGGCGGCGGGGGCGCCGCACGCGGCGCAGTGCACGCGGCCCACCTTCGCGTAGAGGAGGCGCAGGTAGTCGTAGATCTCCGTGGCGGTGCCGACCGTCGAGCGCGCCGTGCGCACGGGATTCTTCTGCTCCAGTGCCACGGCGGGACGGATCTGCTCGATGCGGTCCACGTCGGGCCGGTCGATCCGCTCCAGGAACATCCGCGCGTACGTCGAGAGCGATTCGATGTAGCGCCACTGGCCCTCGGCGAAGAGCGTGTCGAACGCCAGCGACGACTTTCCGGAGCCGGATACGCCCGTGACGACGGTGAGCCGATCGTGCGGGATCTCGACCGAAATGTTCTTGAGATTGTTCTGCCGGGCTCCCTCGATGCGGAGAGCCGGGGGTTGCGACATTCGAACGGTCCTCCTGAGGTGGGTAGTGTACTGGAGGTGCTATCATCGCGTCCAGATGCCGGACGCGATCCACGCCCTCGTCGTCGACGACGATACCAACGTTCGGAGTCTGCTGGTGGCCGTCCTCTCGCGCGCGCCGTACACGGTCGTGGAGGCCGCCTCCGGCGCCGAGGCGATGGCGCGCCTGGCGCGCGAAGAGTTCGACGTCGCGCTGGTGGACATCCAGCTTCCCGACCATTCCGGACTCGAGATCCTCCGCTGGGCGCGCGACGCCGACGTGGATGCCGAGCTGATCGTGCTCACGGGCCACGCCGACGTCGAGACGGCCGTGGAGGCCATGCGGCTCGGCGCGTACGACTTCATCACCAAGCCCTGGAAGAACCCGGAGCTGCTCGAGGTCGTCGCCAAGGCCGCCGAGAAGAAGGCCCTGCGACGCGAGAACTCGGCGCTGCGCGAGGTCATCACGCGGCGCGACGGCTTGCCCGTCATCATCGGCGAGAGCCCGGTCATCGCCGACGTGCTCGGCGTGATCGGCCGCGTGGCCGCCACCGACAGCCCCGTCCTCATCCACGGCGAGAGCGGCACCGGCAAGGAGCTGGTGGCGCGCACGATCCACCTGAAGAGCCGGCGCGCGAACCGGCCCTTCGTGTCCATCAACTGCGGGGCGCTGCCCGACACACTCTTAGAAACCGAGCTGTTCGGGCACCGCAAGGGCGCCTTCAGCGGCGCCGTCTCCTCGCGTGTCGGCCTGTTCGAGGCGGCCAACGGCGGCACCCTGTTCATGGACGAGATCGGCGAGATGTCGGCGGCCATGCAGGTGCGCCTGCTGCGCACGCTCGACTCCGGCGAGGTGCGCCGCGTGGGCGAGGAGCGCGCCTTCCACGTGGACGTGCGCATCGTGGCCGCCACCGCCAAGGACCTCACGCGGGAGGCCACCGAGGGGCGGTTCCGCTGGGACCTCTTCTACCGGGTGAGCACGGTGGTGGTCGAGGTGCCCGCGCTGCGCCAGCGGCGCCAGGACGTGCCGCTGCTCGTGCAGCACTTCCTCAGCGCCAGCGTCGGCGCGCGCAAGCCGCTGAGCTTTGCCTCGGACGCGCTCGAGCGGCTCATGGCGTACGACTGGCCCGGCAACATCCGCGAGCTGCGCAACCTCGTCGAGCGGCTGCAGATCCTGCACGAGGGCTCGGACGTGCGCGCGGCCGACCTGCCGCCCGAGCTGTCGCGCGTGCGGCCGACGGCCGTCGCCGAGGGCGAACCCGACCCCGTCCTCGTGCCGCTCGCCGACGTCGAGCGCCGGCACGTCGAGCGCGTGCTCCACGCCACCGGCTGGAACAAGGCCCGCGCGGCCCGGGTGCTCGACGTGGACGTGAAGACCCTGAACAAGAAGATCAAGGACTACAGCCTCGAGAAGCAGTCCTAGGAGTTCCTCCGCCCGCCCCGGAGATCCTCCCCCCGGCGGCGCTCGCACGCAAGTCTTGCTAAGTCTTCTGTGACACGCACTTGCCGCGCGTTCGGCCTGGCACTTTCGTTGCGAGGGAGCCCTGACGTATGAAGAAGCCGCGACGGCCCGCCGCGCAGCCCCTGGTGAAGAGCCCGGCCTCCGATGTCGTGCTGTGGCGCCCCAAGATCGTGCTGGCGAGCCGGGTGGAGACGCCGACGCGGCGGCAGCCCGTGACGCTGGCGGGCCAGACGGCGCATCCGGACGCGGGCGAGCCCCGGTTCGTGGGCTCGATCTTCTCGCTGGCCGACGCCGGCGCCACGCTGGCGGCGCGCGCGGCGGATGCCCGAGCGCGCGCGGCGGAGGCCGCCTCCGCGCAGGAGCGTGTGTCGGCGACCATGGCCGCGTATCGACTCGAAGCGTCGTTCGACGAGACCCTGACGGGCACGTACCGGCAGGTGTCGGCACTCATGGAAGAGCGAGGGTTGGCGTGAGAGATTCGACGGCGAACCTGGCGGCGGCTTCGAACGTGTATTACCTGCCGGCCTTCGTGACGGCACCCGAGCCGCGGCCCGCGCCGTCGCGCTGGACGAGCCTGACGCGCACGTGGTGGCGCCTGCGCTTCGCGCTCGCGGGACTCCGGCTGGCGCTGCGCCCGGACCGCACGCCGCTCTTCACCGACGACGAGACCGTGGCCATCCTGGGGGGACAGGCCGAGGTCGTCGAGCGGAGCCGGCGGCCGGCCGGGCCGGCGCGCGTGATCGATTTCGACGCCGCGCGCGCGCGTCTGCGTCCCGTCGCCGCGAACTAGTTCGCGACGCGTTTCGGACGCTCGGGGGGCCTGATTCTGGGCCCCCCATTTTTTATTGGGGGACCCGTACCGCTTCCCCCAAACCCCCTCACTCACGCGAGGGCTGACACACGCGTTGGGCTGACGCCGCTGACAGCGTTTGCAACCTTTCGGGGGCGGACGTAGAGTCGGCGATCGTGCGACTCGGTTACGCTCTTCTCGCGCTCGTCGCTGTGCTCGCCGCAGCATGTGGGCAGACGCCGGGGGATCCGCTGGTCGAGCGGGGGCGGCAGGTTTATCAGGCGCAGTGCACGCAGTGCCACAACCCGGAGCCCTCGCAGAACGGCGCAGTGGGCCCGGCCGTGAAGGGGGCGTCGCGCGAGCTGCTGGAGGCGAAGATCCTGCGCGGCGCCTATCCCCCGGGGTACAAGCCGAAGCGGCCGACGGCCGTCATGCCACCGCAGCCGGCCGTGGCGCCGGAGATCCCCACGCTCGCCGCCTATCTGAAGTAGGCCGGGGCCGTCGCGGGACGGCCCCGGCGCGTGCGATCAGGCGAAGATCAGCTTCAGCAGAACGAAGAAGACCGCCGTGAGCACGAAGCCCACCCACAGCGTGCCCTTGACCGTGGTAAGCATCTTCTTGCCCGCCCACTGCGTGGTCGAGAGCGCGTTCCACTCCACGAGCACGACGATGATCGCGAGCGCCACGAGCATTGCGATCTTCGCCGGCCGCGCGGTCGGCATGAAGAAGGCGAAGTGGCTGGCCGCGCCCATGAAGAACAGCATCGGGACCGAGAGCATCGTGTTGGTTCGCGACGTCACGCCGGCCTTGGTGCCGCGCGCGGCCGCTTCGGGAATGGCCTGGCCGCCTCCCGCCACCTGGGCCGCAGAGGCCATGACGATCTGCTGCGCCGGCCAGATCACGAACCAGACGTTGGCCCACATGACGGTGCCGAGCGTGCCGCCGATGAAGATGGACCAGCCGTAGGGCACCGCGAAGAAGGGCTGGAGCCCGCCGTAGCCGGC
Organism: Candidatus Methylomirabilota bacterium; assembly: GCA_036002345.1. Lineage (GTDB taxonomy): Bacteria > Methylomirabilota > Methylomirabilia > Rokubacteriales > CSP1-6 > AR12. The sequence goes on from DASYTM010000112.1 coordinate 6,385, forward strand.
GAAGATGCGGTGCAGGACGTAGAGCCATCCGGTGAGGAACGTGATCATCGCGCCCCAGCGGAACCACCAGAGGGCTGTGTCCAGCAGCCCGCCCCGCACGATCCCGCTGCGCACCGCCGCGTTGTCGGCCACGAACTTGCTGCCGAAGAACGGCGTCTGTACGAAGTTGAAGTAGTAGAGCATCCCGATCCACGTGATGCCGGCGAGGAAATGCAACCACCGCAGCAGGAACAGCACCCAATCCCCCATGCTTGGCATCATCCGCCCGCCTCCTGTCGATGGATGGAGCTACTCGTCGCCGTCTTCGTCATCGTCGTCTTCGTCGTCCTCGTCCAGGTCGTCATCGTCTAGATCGTCGTCGTCGAAGTCGTCGTCGTCGTCCTCGTCATCCTCCTCTCCGGCGCCGTCGAGGGCCTCGTCGTCGAGCTCGTCTTCCGCGTCGTCATCGTCGGCGAGCTCGTCTTCGATGTCGTCCTCGTCCTCGTCATCGTCATCGAGTTCGTCCTCGAGGTCGTCGTCGTCCTCGTCATCGGCGATCTCGTCGTCGTCGTCCTCGTCGTCCGGGAGATCCTCGGTCCGGAGCGTGGGGTCGTCGTGCCAGGGGTGTCGCCGGAACTGCATGAAGAGTCCTCCGAGCCGCCTGCTTGAGTAGCCGGAACCGCTACTTCGAATTGCCCGTGCGGATTATATACTCTACCCACCTGATGGGCCACGATCTCCTCGCGGCCATCGCGGTCAGCGTGATCGCGGCCGCCGCTCTCGCCGGGGTCGCGCGCGCGCTCCGGCAGCCGCTGATCCTCGGTTACATCGCGGGCGGCGTCGTGCTCGGACGCCATCTCGGGCTCGGCGTGGTCACGGACGAGGCGAGCATCGAGGTCATCTCCGAGATCGGCCTCATCTTCCTCCTCTTCATCATCGGCCTCGAGATCGACGTGCCCCGCGTGCTCCAGGCGGGCCGGACCATTCTCGTGCTGGGCGGTCTGCAGTTCCCGCTCTGCGCGGCGCTGGCCTGGTACACGATGCGCGACTCCGCCGGGTTCGGGGGCCGGCTCGACGGGTTGTACATCGCCGTCGCGCTGTCGCTGTCCTCCACCCTCATCGTCGTCAAGCTGATCTTCGACAAGCTGGAGATCGCGACCCTCGCCGGCCGGCTCACCCTCGGCGTCCTGATCTTCCAGGACCTCTGGGCCATCGCCTTCATGGCCTTCCAGCCGAACCTGGATCAGCTGGGGGCGGGCCCGCTCCTGCGCTCGCTGGCGGCGGGCGTGCTGCTCGTGGGCGGCGCGGCCGTGCTCTCGCGCTACGTGCTGCCCACCCTCTTTCGCGCCATCGCCACGTCGTACGAGCTCGTGCTGATCACGGCCGTCGCCTGGTGCTTCCTCGTCGCCGGCGTGGCGGGCCAGGTGGGGCTGTCGATCGAGATGGGCGCGCTGCTGGCCGGGCTCGTGCTGGCCGCGTTTCCGTACGGGATGGAGGTCGTGGCGCGGCTGTCGGGCGTGCGCGACTTCTTCGTGACGCTGTTCTTCGTGACCCTCGGGCTGAAGATGCCGGCGCCCTCGCGGCAGACGCTGCTGCTGGCCGTGGCCGCCGCGCTCGTCGTCGTGGCCTCACGGTTCGCGGTGATCTTCCCGCTTTCCGCGCTGCTGCGGCTGGACGTGCGCACGGCGACGGTGGTCTCGATCAACCTCTCGCAGGTGAGCGAGTTCTCGCTCGTCATCCTCGGCATCGGCGCCGCCTACGGTCACGTGAGCCCGACGGTGAGCGCGGTCGTGCTCTACACGCTCCTCATCACCGCGGTGCTCTCGACCTACGGGATCCTCGGAAACCACCAGATCGCGGCCGCGCTCGGCCGGGCGGTGGCGCGCACGGGCCTGCCGCAGTGGATGGGGCCGCGCCGCCGCGCGCCCGCGGCTCCCGGGCGCACGCAGGACGTGTTCCTGCTCGGCTGCTCGCGCGAAGGCCTGGCGTTCCTCGAGCGGCTCGGGCGCGCGCGCGGGGACATGAAGGGCCGCATCCTCGCCATCGACTTCAACCCCGAGACGCTCGAGCGCCTCCAGGCCGACGGCGTGGCGTGCCTGTACGGCGACATCGCGCATCCCGAGACGCTGCGCCTGGCCGGGATCGAGCACGCGGTCGTGGTGGTGTCGAGCGTCCCCGACTCCTACCTGCGCGGAACCACGAACCTCGTCCTGCTGCGGATGGCCCGCTCGCTCGCGCCGCGCGCGCGCGTCATCGTCACCGCCGACACGCTGGCCGCCGCCGAGACGCTCTATTCCGAGGGCGCGCACTACGTGCTGATCGCGCCCGCGCTCGCCGCCGAGCACCTCTACGAGCTCTTGGCCAAGCTCTCGGACGCCTCGCTGGAGGCGGCGCGCCGGCGGCAGGCCCTGGAGGTCTTCAAGCGCTAGGCGCTACGGTGGTAAACTTCGGTGCTGCCCGGTCGTCCTGGCCCATCGGCGGTGTAGCTCAGCGGCAGAGCAGGGGTCTCATAAGCCCCGTGTCGGAGGTTCAATTCCTCCCACCGCCACCACTTCATTGGCCGCGTCGCTTGACCGCCGAGGCATTCATAGGTCTACTGTGCGCTCATGCCTATGTCCACCCTCCCGGATCTGGCCGGGCTCACGGTGCTGGTGGTCGAGGATGACTACGATTCGCGCGAGGCCCTGACCACGTTCCTGGAAGCGTGCGGCGCGCATGTGGTCGAGGCGAGCAATGGCCAGGGAGCGCTCGCCTACATCGACGCGAATCCGGCCATCAAAGCCGTCGTGACGGACCTGGCCATGCCGCACGGCGACGGCGTCATGTTCGTCAAGAAGGTCCGCGCGCACCCGAGGCGGCGGTCACTCCCCGTGATCGCGATCACGGCGTTCTACGAACGGTTCGCCGACTGGCCCCAGGCCGGGTTCGACGCCTTCTTCAAGAAGCCGATCAAGTTCGAGGAGCTCGGCGAGAAGATCCGATCCCTCGTGACACGCGGATGAGGGCGGCCGAAGGCCCCGCGCGCGACCTGCCGGACCTCACCGGCGCCTCGATCCTCTTGCTCGAGGACAACGTCGACTTTCGCGACTCCCTCGAGACGATCCTGAAGGACTGCGGGGCGGCGACCACGGTCGCCTCCCAGCTCGCCGAGGCGCGCGCCGCGCTCGCGGAAGGCTTGCCGCGTCTCATCATCGCCGATCTCGTGCTGCCCGATGGGACGGGCCCTGAATTCGTGGACTGGCTCCGGGAATTGCCGGTCCATCAAGGCGGCGCGCTGCCGGTCATTGCCGTGACGGCGTTTCCGCACGCGTTCCCGGTCCTCGGGGTTCGCGGTTTCGCCGCCTATCTCGTGAAACCGGTGAATCTCGCCGACCTGTGCCGGACGGTCGCGTCGATCCTCGGCGGAGGCAGCGGGGTGCCACCAAACCACTGACGGCTGCCGCCTCTGCTACACTTCACCCTCGTGAACGACAGCGCCGACATCCTCGTGCAGCACGACGGCCCCATCGCCACGATCGTCTTCAACCGCCCGAAGACTCGCAACGCGTGGTAGGCTCGCGAGCGTTCGCGCCTTTGGCTCCAGCGGTCAACGATGAGCGACAGGGGATGGACATGTCACAATTGCGCCGCACGCTGTTCCTGGTTCTCGCGGTGATCACGATCGGTATCGCTCCCGCCATGGCCAGCAACCATCTCAAGGGTGACAGCAAGACCGACAAGAAGGCGGCGCCGAAGACCGGGCCGGACGCGCCGCCGAGCGTCACCACGACGGCGCCTGTCAAGGTCGAGATCACGACGTTCACGCAACTGCACGACGGGGACACCGTCAACTTCACGGCCACGGTCGTGAACACGGGCAGCGCCACCGTCGCCAGAGTGCCGTGGGCGATCCGGGACGTGAAAGGCAACCAGAATCTCGCCGAAGGTACGCAGGAGAACCTCCGACCCGGCGGCACGTTCGACATGACGGCGCGGTGGACGAAGGTCAAAGTCACCAAGACCGAATCCTTCTTCTTCGAGGCGTACGTGGATCCCACCGGCAAAGTGCTGAAGAACACTGCGCTGATCGAGAAGCAGATCAAGAAGGCGACGGTGGTGATCATGTATGTCGCGCCCTTCAATCCCGCCAAGCCCGGATTCTAGGGGAACGTCGGCGCGCCGGGGGTCGCGCGACCTCTGCTACACTCCACCCTCGTGAACGACAGCGCCGACATCCTCGTGCAGCACGACGGTCCCATCGCCACCGTCGTCTTCAACCGCCCGAAGACTCGCAACGCGATCAGCTACGCCATGTGGGTGGAGATCGCGCGCGTGACCGAGGGGCTCGTGAAGGACGACTCCGTGCGCGGCATCGTCTACCGCGGCGCGGGCACGGTGGCCTTCGCCTCGGGCGCCGACATCTCGGAGTTCCAGGAACAGCGCAAGGACGCGGAATCGTCGGCGCGCTACGGCGCGGCCACGGCCACCGCCTACGCGGCCATCCGCGACTGCCCCAAGCCGACGGTGGCGATGATCTACGGCTTCTGCATGGGCGGCGCGATGGGCATCGCCATGGGCTGCGACCTGCGCTTCGCCGCGGAGGGCAGCAAGTACGGGATCCCCGCCGCCAAGCTCAGCATCGTCTACCCGCCGGAGGCCATCGGGCAGCTCGTGGATCTCGTCGGCCCCGCGTACACGAAGGACATCCTGTTCTCGGCGCGCGCGCTGGACGACCGCGAGGCCCTCGCCATCGGGCTGATCCAGCGTCTCGTGCCCGTCGCCGAGCTGGAGCGGACGACGTACGACTACCTGAAGACCGTCAGCGAGAACGCGCCGCTCTCGGTGCGCGGCAGCAAGGAGTCGATCCAGGCCTACCTCGCCGGGTTCACGGAGGAGCGGCTGCGCCGGCTGCGCGAGCTCTCGCGCGAGGCGGCCGCCAGCGAGGATTACAAGGAGGGCACGCGGGCCTTCCTCGAGAAGCGTCCGCCGAAGTTCCAGGGCCGCTGAGCCCGGTGCGGTTCGAGTTTCTCAGCTCGACGCCGCCGAGCCCGACGGAAGGCAGCGGGACCTGGGTCGCCATCGACGGCGTCCTGCGCGGGCTCGAGCGTCTCGGCCACCCCGCGCGTCTCCGCCCGATCACCGCGCGCACGGGATTCCACACGCTCGACCGCTGGCGCTACAACCGCGCCGTCCTGCGCGAGCCGCCCGACGCCGACGTGGTGATCGGCGTCGATCTCGACGGCTACCAGTGGGCCCGGCGCCGGCCGCCCGGCGTGCGGTACGCGGTGATGCTGAAGGGCATCATCGCCGACGAGCTCCGCAACGAGCGCGGGCTCGTGCGCGCGCTGCTCACCCTCCAGGCCCGCTGGGAGCGCGTCAACGTCCACCTCGCGGAGCGCGTGATCGTGCCGAGCCGCTATTCCGCGGGCGTGGCCCACGAGGTCTACGCCGTGCCGCGCGAGCGGATCGCCGTCGTGCCCGAGCCGATCGACCTCACCGAGTGGCGCCGGCGGTTCGCGGAGGCCGGTCCCCGGCGCCCGGCGGCCCCGACGGTGCTGGCCGTGGCGCGGATGTACCCGCGCAAGCGGCTCGAGGATCTGGTGGCGGCCGCCGCGCGGCTCGCCGCCCGAATCCCGGCCGTCCGCGTGCGCATCGTAGGGGAGGGGCCGGAGTCCGCCCGCCTGCGAGCCCTGGCGGCGGACCTGGGGTTGGGGGGCACCGTGACCTTCCTGGGCGAGATCACGCGGTCGACGCTGGCCGTAGAATACGTGGGTGCCGACTGCTTCTGCCTGCCCACGATCCAGGAAGGCTTCGGGCTCGTGTTCGCGGAGGCGATGGCGGCCGGGCTGCCGATCGTGGCGTGTCGCGCCGCGGCGGTGCCCGAGCTGGTCGAGGACGGAAAGAACGGCGTGCTCGTGAGCCCGCGGCATCCCGAGGAGCTGGCGAGCGCGATGGAGAGAGTGCTGACGAACCCCACGCTGCGCAGGGAGATGGGCGCCCAGGGACGGCGTCGCGTCGAGGCCTTCGACCTCGACCGCGTGGCGGCCACGCTGTTGAAGGCGCTCCCATGACGGCGCAGGCGCGCTCGACGCGTCGCTTCGCGTTCGCGGCCGGCCACCGCTACTGGGTCGACGACTGGTCACCCGAGGAGAACGAGAAGAGGTTCGGCCGCCTCACGGTGCCGCACGGCCACAACTACGCGCTCGACGTCACCGTGCGGGGGCCGATCGACGAGCGCACCGGCATGGTGATCGACCTCGGCGAGCTCAAGCGGATCGTCGCCGAGACCGTCGTGGACCGCTTCGATCACGCCGACCTCAATGCCGACCCGCTCTTCCGCGACCGCGTGCCCACCACCGAGAACATCGCGCTCGCGGTGTGGGACCTGCTCGCGCCGAAGCTCGGCCCCGACCGCCTGGCCAACGTGCGCGTCTGGGAGGACGCCAACTTGTTCGTCGATTACGATGGGGGTAGTGCGAGCTGAGCCGGTGCCTCCGGCGAAGCGAGCGGTGAAATGGATCGAACAGTCGAAATCACGAGGGTCTATCACTTCAGCGCCGCGCACCAGCTGGCGAACGCCGCGCTGTCGCCGGAGGACAACGCCTCCCTCTACGGCGCGTGCCACCGGCCGCACGGGCACAATTACTACCTGGAGGTCACGGTGGCCGGCGCGCCGGACGCGCGCACGGGGATGGCGGTGGACCTCGAGGCGCTCGACAGCCACGTGAAGCGGGCGGTGATCGATCACGTGGACCACGCGAAGCTGGAGGACGCGCTGGGGCTGGCGGGCGTGATCACGACCGGCGAGAGCCTGGCGCGCGCGTTCTGGCGGGCGCTGGTGCCGGTGCCGACGGGCCGGCTCACGCGCGTCACGGTGGTGGAGACGGCCAAGAACCGGTTCGAGTACCGGGGTGAGGGCGCATGATCGCGAAACACGTCGCGCAGATCCTGAAGGAGCTGGGCGAGGACGCGCAGCGCGAGGGGCTCGTGAAGACGCCGGAGCGCGTGGAGGCGGCCCTCCGCT
>DASYTM010000113.1:0-5266 GCA_036002345.1 Candidatus Methylomirabilota bacterium
CGCGTGAAGACCGCCACCGGCAAGATCGAGAAGGCCGACGTCATCGCCTTCGTCGAGAGCCAGAAGGCGCCGTCGCCGGCCAACGGCGCGCCGGCGCGTCTCGTCGCGGCGTCGCCCAAAGCGCGGCGGCTGGCAGCCGAGCGCGGCGTCGATCTCGGCGCGCTGCGCGGATCGGGTCCGGGCGGGGCGCTTCTCACAGCCGATATCCCCACTGCACCCCTCACCCTGCCCTCTCCCCAGAGGGGAGAGGGTCTAGGTCGGGAGGGGGTGGGGACGGTTTGGCGCATCATGGCCGAGCGGATGACCGCGAGCTGGACCAGCGCACCGCACTTCTATCTGGTGCGCGAGGTCAACGTCGCCCGGCTCGTCTCGTGGCTGGAAAAGGCGCGGAAGCAGACGGGCGCCCACATCACGTATACGGACCTGCTGGTGAAGCTGGTCGCCGCGACCCTCTCGCAGCACCCGCGCGTGAATGTCTCCTGGAAGGGCGGCGCCCTCGAGCGACACGCCGAGATCAATATCGGGCTGGCCGTGGCGCTCGACGACGGCCTGGTCGTGCCCGTCCTCCACCGCGCCGACACGCTCGGCCTCAAAGACCTCGCGGCGAAGCGCGAGGATCTCGTCACCCGCGCCCAGGCCGGCAAGCTGCGCCCGGCCGACATCCAGGGCGGCGTCTTCACCATCAGCAACCTCGGCATGTATGGCATCGACGCCTTCAACGCCATCGTCAACCCGCCGCAGGCCGCCATCCTGGCCGTCGGCCGCATCGCCGACCGCGTCGTCCCCGTCAACGGCCAGCCGGCCGTCCAGCCGACCATGGTGCTGACGCTCTCCTGCGACCCCCGCGCCCTCGACGGCGCCCGCGGCGCCCAGTTCCTGGGCGCGCTCGCGGAGCTGATCGAGGAGCCGCTCGCGTTGCTCACCTGAGACTCCACTTCCCATGGCCCTTACCGACCGTTACGGCCTGACCGTCACGACCGCGTCTCCCGCCGCCCTCGAGCAGTTCCAGGAGGGCATGGACCGGTTGCTGGCCTACGGTCCCGGCGCCGAGGAGCGCTTCGCGGACGCGCTGCAGGCCGACCCGGGCCTCGCGGTGGCGTATGTCGGGCAAGCGCTTCTGGCCGCCGTGCAGGGTGACGCCGCGGCGGCGCGCGCCGCCGCGGGCCGAGCGCGCGAGACCGTGGGCGGCGCGACCCGGCGCGAGCAGCAGCACGTCGAGGCGGTGAGCGCCCTCGTGGCGGGGGAGACCGCCCGCGGCCTCGAGCTGGTCGACGAGCACGTCAAGGACTTCCCGCGCGACGCCATACTCGTCAACCAGGCCAGCAGCTCCATCGCCCTGGCGGGCCGGAGCGATCGCGAGGAGCACCGCATCGCCTTCCTCGAGCGGCTGGCCCCCTCGTACGGCGACGACTGGTGGTTCCAGTCGGCTCTGGCCTTCACCTACCACGAGGTGGACCGGTTCGAAGAATCCCGGCGGTTGTCGGAGCTGTCGCTGCGGCAGTACCCGCGCAATACCAGCGCCGCCCACAACCTCGCGCACATCTCGTTCGAGACGCTCGACATCGACGCGGGCGCCGCGTTCCTCGACGAGTGGATGGCCGGCTATGACCGGCGCGCGTCCTTCCACTGCCACCTTGCCTGGCACCAGGCGATGTTCGCGCTGCACGAGGGCCGCTACACGCGCGCGCTCGAAGTCTTCGAGCGCGACATCCTCTGCTCGGTCAATCCGCGGTCGGCGATGACCGACGGCACCGCGCTGCTCTGGCGCGTGAAGCTCGATGCCGCGCACGACCAGCCGCTGCCCTGGCGGTCGCTCGCCGACCTCGCCGGGCGGGTCTCGCGGCCCGGCTACCTCTTCGGCGAGGTCCACGCCGCGCTCGCCTACGCGGCCTGCGGGGACGAGGCGGCGCTGACGAAGCTGATGGACGGCCTGCGGGCGCTCGACGCGAAGGGCAATCCGATCGCGGGCCGGGTGGTGCTGCCGCTAGTGCAGGGGACCGCCTCGTTCGCGGCCGGCGACTATGCGGGGGCGCTGGCCCACTTCGAGCCCGTCGAGGGCGAGATGCACCGCATCGGGGGCAGCCACGCCCAGTGGGAGCTCTTCGAGGAGACGATGGTCCTTTGCTACCTCGAGCTCGAGCGCTACGACGACGCGCTCCGCCTGGTGCGCCGGCGTCTGGCGCGCCGGGCGTCTCCGCGCGATCTGAAATGGCTCGCGCGAACGAGCGCCGGGCGGGAGAGCTGAGATGGCGAAGCTGACCCTGAAGGTGAACGGGGGAACGCGAGAGGTCGAGTCCGACGACCCGGACATCCCGCTGCTGTATGTCCTGAGAGACGATCTCGGCCTGACCGGCACGCGGTTTGGCTGCGGCCTCGCGCAGTGCGGCGCGTGCACGGTGCTGGTCGGCGGCCGCGCGGTCCGCTCGTGCATCGCGCCCGCTCGCTCGGTGGTTGGGCAGGACGTCATCACGATCGAGGGGCTGGGCTCGCCCGAGCGTCCCGATCCCGTGCAGGCCGCGTTCATCGCGGAGCAGGCTGCGCAGTGCGGGTACTGCACGGCGGGCCTGGTCATGACCGCACGCGCCCTCCTGGCCCACACGCCCCGGCCGAGCGAGCAGCAGGTGCGGGAGGCGCTGGCCGGCAACCTGTGCCGCTGCGGCAGCCACGCGCGCGTGATCCGCGCGGTCCTCCGCGCGGCCGCGGCGACTCCGCGAGGGCGCTGAGATGGCGGCGCGGGTCTCGCGACGCAGCTTCCTCGCCGCGGGCGGAGTCCTGATCGTCGGCCTCGGCCTCGACGATCTCGGAGGGAAGCGCGCGCGGGCGCAGACCGTGCCGGGCGCCGATCGCTTCCTCGGCAAGCCGCTCGCCCCGGACGCGGTCGACTCCTTCCTGGCCGTCCACGCCGACGGCTCCGTGACGGTCTTCGTCGGCAAGGTGGACATCGGGACCGGCGGGCGCATCGCGATCCGGCAGCTCGTCGGCGAGGAGCTCGACATTCCACTCGAGCGCATCGCGATGATCGAGGGCGACACCGCGCTCACGCCCAACCAGGGGGCCACCGCGGGCAGCTACGGTATCGCGCGCGGCGGCGTTCAGCTCCGCCGGGCGACGGCGACCGCGCGCCAGGCGCTCCTGACCATGGCGGCCCAGCGCCTCGGGCGACCGGTCGGCGATCTCGAAGTGGCCGATGGCGTCGTGCGAGCAAAGGACGGCAGCGGATCGGTCGGCTATGGCGACCTGATCGGCGATCGCGCGTTCAACCTGAAGGTCGACGGCGCGGCGCCGCTGAAGCCGCCGGACCGCTTCCGCTTCATCGGCAAGCGCCTCCACCGCCCCGATCTGCCCGCGAAGGTGAGGGGCCACCACCGCTATCTGCACGACCTGGCGCTGCCCGGCATGCTCCACGCCCGGGTGATCCGCCCGCCCGCGCACGGCGCCACCCTCGTCTCGGTGGACGAGGCGTCGATCAAGGGCATCGGCGGCGCGCGTGTCGTGCGGATCCAGAGGTTTCTCGCCGTCGTGGCCGAGCGGGAGTGGGACGCGGTGCGGGCGGCCGGCGCGCTGCAGACGAAGTGGGGCGCGGGCACCGGGCTGCCCGATCACGCCAAGGAGTTCGAGGCGATGCGGGCGAGCCGCGTCGTTCGCGACCAGGAGATCGCCAAGCGCGGCGATCTCTCCGCGTTGAGCACCCCGCCTCCGGGGACGCGCCCGCTCGCGGCCACGTATCGCTGGCCCATCCAGACCCACGGCTCCATCGGGCCCTCCTGCGGCGTGGCCGACGTGCGCGCCGATCGCGCCACCGTCTGGAGCTCGTCCCAGAACGTGCATGGGTTCCAGACGACGTGCGCCCGGGTGCTGGGCCTCGAGCGCGACCGCGTGCGCGTGATCTACATGGATGGCGCGGGCTCGTACGGGCCCAACGGCGCCGACGACGCGGCCACGGAAGCGGCGCTCCTCTCGAAGAGCCTCGGCCGGCCGGTACGCGTGCAGTGGAGCCGGCAGGAGGAGCACGGCCTCGACCCGAAAGGCCCCGCCCAGCTCCTCGAGCTGCGCGCCGCCGTCGATAAGGACGGCGACGTCGCCGCGTGGGAGACGCAGGCGTGGCTGCCCATCGCCACCGCCAACCTCCCGAACATTCCGCTCCTGGCCCTGGACGCCGCGGGCATCCCGCAGACGCCGGGACGATCGACCGGGCTGATCTACCAGAACGTGGACCCGCCCTATTCGATGCCCAACGTCCACGCCATCGTGCACTGGATCCCCGACGCCCCGCTCCGCACCTCCGCCATCCGGGCGCCCGGCAAGGTGGCCAACACCTTCGCGGTGGAGTCCTTCGTGGACGAGATCGCGGCACTGGCGCGCGTCGACCCCGTGGAGTTCCGCCTGCGCCGTCTCACCAACCCGCGTGGCATCGAGGTGCTGCGGCGGGCGGCCGCGCGCATGGGCTGGCAGCCGCGGCCCTCGCCGCGTCCCGCCGATCGCCGCGCGGCCGTGCTCACCGGCCGCGGCATCGCCTACGTCCACTACAAGCACGAGGAGACGCTCGTGGCGATGGGCATGGAGGTGGCGGTGGAGCGCGCGAGCGGGCGCATCCGCGTGACCCGCGTGGTGTGCGCCCAGGACTGCGGGCTCATGATCAACCCCGAGTGTGTGCAGAGCCAGCTCGAGGGCAACATCATCCAGACGCTCTCGCGCGCGCTGCACGAGGAGGTGGTCTACGACCGCGACCGCGTCACCACCGTCGACTGGGCCTCGTACCCGATCCTCACTTTCCCCGAGGTGCCCGCGCTCGAGTTCGAGCTGATCCAGCGGCTCGACCAGCCGCCGCTCGGGGCGGGCGAGGCGGCCTCGACGCCGGTCGCGGCGGCCCTCGCCAACGCGGTCTTCGACGCCACCGGCGTGCGCCTGCGGACCGTGCCGTTCCGCCCCGATCGAGTCAAAGCCGCGCTGGCTGGGAGGTCATGATGGAAGTTCGACGCCTGGGACCGCAGATCGGCGCCGAGATCCTGGGCGTCGACGTCAAGACGCTCGACGACGCGGGCTTCGCTCGGATCTACCGCGCGTGGCTCGGCCACAACGTCGCGGTGGTGCCGGGCCAGGAGCTCGAGATCGAGGACTTCCTGCGCTACAGCCGCCGCTTCGGGCTCGTGGTCCCGCACCCCTCGAAAATGGCGCGCCACCCGGATCATCCCGAGATCACCCTGCTGGGCGTCAACAAGTTCGGCCCGGACGGCGCGATCGACATGGCCATCTACCGGCGCGGCGC
>DASYTM010000114.1:0-2532 GCA_036002345.1 Candidatus Methylomirabilota bacterium
CGCGCGAGCCGTAACGCAGCTTGATGCGGCCGTCCTGGGGCAGCCGCCGCTCGGAGATGTCGAGGTTGGCCATGATCTTCAGCCGCGAGATCACCGCCGCCTCCACCTTCTTCGGCGGCGACACCATCTCCTGCATCACGCCGTCGATGCGGAAGCGGATGCGGAAGTGCCTCTCGTACGGCTCCCAGTGGAGATCGGAGGCGCCGCGCCGGATGGCGTCCAGGAGCACCTTGTTGACGAACTTCACGACGGGCGCGCCCTCCGCCGCGTCGCGCAGCTCCACCGTCTCGCCCTGCGTCCGCGGCTCCTCGTCCGCCACCTCCACCGTCGCGTCCACCAGCTCGGCGAGGACGTCGCCCATGCCGTCGCTCGACACGGGCTTGGCGTAGTGCCGGTCGATGGCGGCCCGGATGGCGGCGCCGGCCGCGACCACGGGCAGCACGCTGAGCCGCGTGGCGGCCACCACCTCGTCCATGGCCACCACGTTGCTGGGATCCGACATGGCGAGCGTCAGCGCGCTGTCGGTGCGCGCCAGGGGCAGCACCTCGTGCTTGCGCGCCAGGTGCACGGGGATGAGGGCGAGGATCTCGGGGCTGATCGCGTGCTGGCGCACGTCCACCGAGGGCAGCCCGTGCTCCTTGCTCAGCAGCTCGACCAGCCGCTCCTCGGTGACGAGGCCGCGCCGCGAGAGCACGGCGCCGAGCCGCTCCTTCGAGCGCCGGTGCTCGCGGAGCGCCTCGTGGAGCTGGTCCGGCGAGATGAGGCCCTCGGCCACGAGCAATTCGCCGAGCCGCGGCCGGCTCGCGCGCTTCTTGCCCGACGGCGCGCCGACGGACTTGCCGGCGCCCACGGGCTCGAGCGCGGGCGCGGGCACGCGCACGGGGGCGATCGGCGGCGGCGCCATGGGCGGCGGCGCGGGCGGCGGCGCGATGGGCGGCGGCGGCGCCACGGAGCTCACGGGCATGAGCGGGAGGGGCGGCGGCGGCACGATCGGCGCCGGCGGCGCGACCGTGCTCAGCGGCATGAGCGGGATGGCGTCCGCCGGGGGTACGGAGGGCTCGGGCTCGGCGGGCGCGGCCCCGCGCCGGCGGCGCGGGCTCGGCGCCTCCGCGCCGCCGTCCACGCGCGCGATGCGGTCGGTCGTCTCGAGGAGACTCTCGAGGTCGCCGAGCCGCGTGTAGATCTCGCGGAGGGCCTCGAGGATCGTGAGGTCCGACGGGTTCTCCACGAGCGCCGCCTCGAACATCCGGGCGCTGTCGCGGAGCTCGCGCTCCTCGCCGCCGTTACGCCGGTCGCTGCCGGATCGCACTCCGCGCTTCCTCCGGGGTGAGCGGCGCGGCCAGGACACCGGTCCGGCGCGGCCGGCGCCGCGCCTCCACGAGGATCGCGCCCACGCCCTGGCTGGCGTCACGCGCGAACAGCCGCACCATGCCCACGGTCGTCCGCTCGTCGAAGATGGCGAGCAGGATCGCGTCGTCGTCCACGGTGCTGACGTGCAGGCTCTCCTTCACGCCCTCGTGGAACAGCACCGAGAACTCGCTCTCGCCGAGCAGGCGCGCGAGCGCCGCCGTGGAGCTGAAGGCGCCCGCGGCCAGCGCGGCGATGGACACGGTGTCCAGCGTGCGCGCCGCGCCCGCCATGGCGAGGGGCTCGCCGCTACGGTCGATGAGCAGCACGGCCGCGCAGCCCGAGTCGCCGAGGAAACGCTCCAGCACGGCGTCGATCCGCGCCGCGTCGGCTTCGTGGATGGCGAGGTCGTGTCGCATCACGAGGCTCCTTTTTCGACTTGACCGAACTCCCGGAGAAGGACCATCCGGGACACCGTGTTGAGCGTGTCGAAGACGCCCTGGCCGGTCACCGCCACCGCCTCGAACGCCGGCACGCGGCGCGCGCCGCGGTTGAGCGTGTACTCGAGGTAGTCGAGCGGCGCCACGTCGGGAAGGTCCCGCTTGTTGTACTGCACCACGTACGGCAGCGCGCCGAGGTCCAATCGGTACTCGCGCAGGTTCTCGTTGAGGTTGCGCAGGCTGTCCACGTTCTCCTTCAGCCGCTCCCACTGCGAGTCGGCGACGAAGACCACGCCGTCCACCCCGCGCAGCACGAGCTTGCGCGTCATGTTGTAGCGGCTCTGCCCCGGCACCGTGTAGAGCTGGAACTTGGTGGTGAAGCCGCGCACGCTCGTCGCGGACACGGGCAGGAAGTCGAAGAACAGCGTGCGGTCGTCGCCGGTGGCGAGCGAGATCATGTTGCCGCGGTTGCCGTCGGGCAGGCAGCGGTGGACGTACTGGAGATTCGCCGTCTTCCCGGCCATGCCCGGGCCGTAGTACACGAGCTTGAAGTTGATGACCTTGGCGGCGTAGTTGATGATCGACATTCAGCGCGCCTCCAAAGCGGCCACCGCGCGGTCCGCTTCGCGCCACGCGCGCCCCGGGCGGGCGACCATACCCGCCGCCGCGAGCAGCACCGTCCCCCGCCCGGCGAGCGGCCGCACGAGCGTGCAGCGCCGGCCCTGGTGGAAGACCACCGACTCGA
>DASYTM010000115.1:0-7740 GCA_036002345.1 Candidatus Methylomirabilota bacterium
AAAAGTTCTGGTGAGCGCGGCGAACCTCTGAAGATCACCTTCCTCTGTCCCCACCTGCGCATCGCCGGCGGCGTGCGGGCGATCCTCACCTACGCCGACCGGCTCGCCGCGCGCGGCCACGCCGTGACCCTGTCCGTGCCGGCCAGGAGCGCGTGGCGCGCGTGGCGGCACAACCGGCGCGGCGCCGGTCCGGACTGGATGCCCGGCTTCCGGCCGCGCGTGGCGTGGGTGCCGCGCTGGGACGCGGCCGCGCTGCCCGACGGCGACGTCGTCCTCGCCACCGCGTGGCAGTCGGCGTCCGTCGCGGCCGACGCGCCCGCGCGCTGCGGCGCCAAGTTCTATCTCGTGCAGCACTACGAGAGCCTGTACCACGGCGCGCCGGAGGCCGTGGATGCGACCTACCGCCTGCCCCTCCGCAAGATCGTCATCTCGTCGTGGCTGGCCGACGTCATGTTCGAGAAGTTCGGTGTGGCCTGCGAGGTGCTCGTCACGCCCGTCGACCGCACGCTCTTCCACCGGGTCAACGCGCGCGTCAAGACGTCGCGGCCGCGCGTGCTGATGCTCCATCACGAGTACGCGTGGAAGGGCGTGGCCGACGGCCTGGAGGCGGTGGCGCGCGTGCGACCGCGCGTGCCCGGCCTGCACCTCGTCGGCTTCGGTGTGAAGCCGCCGCGCGAGCCGTTGCCGTACGGCGAGTTCCACGCCAACCCGCGGCAAGACTCGCTCGCCGCGCTCTACAGCGGCTGCGACATCTATCTGTGCCCGTCGTGGGACGAGGGGCTCGGCATGCCCCCCATGGAGGCGATGGCGTGCGGCGCCGCGCTGGTGACCTACGACAACGGCGGCTGCCGCGACTACGCCCGCGACGGCGAGACGGCGCTGGTGGCCAAGCGTCGCGACGTGGCCGATCTCGCCGAGCGGCTGGAGCGGGCCGCGGTCGACGTGGCGCTGAGGGCGCGCATCGCGGCGGCGGGGATGGCGTTCGTCACGAGCGCCTTCGACTGGGACCGTGCGGTGGCGCGGCTGGAGGGGATGTTCGCGCGGTCAGGGACGGGGTGACGGCGCTTCACGCAGGTCTTCGCGCGACGCGACGGCGGAGGCGAGGCGGCTCAGCTCGTCCTCGATCTCGGCCAGGCGGCCGGCGAGCCGCCGGCGCTCTTCCTCCAGCGCCTCGACCAGGAAGGTCAGGCGGCTCAGCAGTGCCGGGTCGGCCGCGAGGCTCTTGACGCGCACGCTCATCGTCGGGAGCAAGACCGATGCCGCACCCCCCGGCACGCTGCGACGCGGGTTTGCCGCACGCCCGCGTCCGGGGCGGGGACAGGTTGGCGTGACGGTGTCGGCCCACGAGACACTGCGAACGCGCGTGCTAAAATCTCGAAAAATGCCCATTTACGAGTACGAGTGTCACGATTGCCGCCGCCGCGTGAGCCTGCTCGTGCGCAGCATCTCGTCGCCCGAGCCGCCCGCGTGTCCGCGCTGCGGATCCACGGCCCTGAGCCGGCTCATGTCGCGCTTCACCACCGTGAAGTCGGAGGAGGCCCGACTCGAAACGCTGGCGGACGGCGGCGGCCTCGGCGACCTCGACGAGAACGATCCCGGGAGCGTCGCGCGCTTCATGAAGAAGATGGGCAAGGAGTTCGGCGACGAGCTGGGCGACGACTTCGACTCCGCGGTGGACGAGGCCATGACCGAGGTCGGCGAAGGCAGCGCCGAGGCGCCCTCCGAATCCATCGACAGCACCGGCTCGTCTGAGGATCTGTGAAGGTCGAGTCTGTCGACCGCCTGGCGGTTACCGAGGCCCCCGCCTGGGACGCCGTCGCCGACGCCGCCCGCCTGCGCTCCCCCTTCCTCGGCTGGACCTGGCAGAGCCAGTGGGCGGCCGTGTTCGCCGAGGGCCGCCGGCTCGACGTGCGGCTCGTGCGCGACGCCGAGGGCCGGCTCGTCGCGATCCTGCCCCTCTACGAGATCGCGCCGGGGACGTGGGAGCTGCTCGGGGGCGCCGATGTCTCCGACTACCTCGACCTCATCGCGGTGGCCGGGCGCGAAGAGGACGCGTGGAACGCGCTCTGCACGGCGCGCGCCGCCGATCCCGCACGCTGGATCCTGCACGCGGTGCCAGCCGCGTCGCCGACGGTGACGGCGCTGCCCGGGCTCGCCGCCGCCATGGGCCTCGCCGCCGACGTCATGCTCGAGGAGCGCTGTCCGGTCCTGGCATTGCCGTCGTCCTGGGACGCCTACCTCGCCTCGCTCTCCTCCAAGCACCGCCACGAGCTGACCCGCAAGATCCGACGCTTCGAGCGTGAAGCCCCCGACGGCCGCGCCGTCTGCGTGCGCGGCCCCGAGCCCGTCGCCGCGCGGCTCGACGATTTCCTGGCGCTCCACCGGCGCTCGCGCGTGGGCAAGGCGAAGTTCATGGACGAGCGCATGGAGCGCTTCTTCCGCGCCGCGCTGCCGGCGCTGGCCGCCCGCGACGGCGTCGCGCTGTGGTTCCTCGAGGCCGCCGGGGCGCCGGTCGCGTCGTTCGTGTGCCTGGACTGGGAGGGGACGGTCGGGCTCTACAACTCTGGATTTGCGCCCGAGCGCGCGGTGCTCTCGCCGGGGCTCGTGCTGCTCTCGCACGTCATCCGCGATACCATCGCGCGCGGCCGCGCGCGCTTCGACTTCCTGCGCGGCGAAGAACGCTACAAGCTCGAATTCGAGCCCACCCCGGAAGACGTCTTCCGCGTAACGATTGCCAGCGGAGCCACACGTGCCTAGCTCAGGCCACCCACGGCCTTACCCGGCCTCGCGGTCCCCGCTACAACAAATCCAAAGACCCGGCGCCGCATGAGCCTGCGCGTCGCGATGCTCAGCGTCCACACGTGCCCGCTCGCCGCCCTCGGTGGCAAGGAGACGGGCGGCATGAACGTCTACGTGCGCGAGCTCGCCCGCGAGCTGTCGCGCATGGGCGTGGCCGTGGACGTGTTCACGCGCTCGCAGAACCCCGCCATCCCGCGCGTCGTGAGCCTGGCGGAGCGGGCGCGCGTGATCCACCTGCCGGCGGGGCCGCAGGCGCCGATGGCGCGCGAGCGCATCCACGCCCACCTCGACGAGTTCGTGGACGGCCTGGAGGCCTGGCGCGCCGCCGACGGCGTCGAGTACGACCTGCTGCACGCCAACTACTGGCTCTCCGGCGTGGTGGGACTGGTCCTCCGCGCGCGCTGGGGCGTGCCGCTCGTGCAGATGTTCCACACCCTCGGCGCGCTCAAGAACGGGGCCGGCGTGCCGGCCGAGCGCGAGCCGGCCCTGCGCGTCGCGGAGGAGGGCCGCATCGTGGGCGCCGCCGACCGGCTGGTGGCCGCCAACGGCATCGAGCGCGCGGGCCTGATGAGCGCCTACGACGCGGAGCGTGCGCGCGTCGCGGTGATCCCGTGCGGCGTGGACACGGACCTGTTCACGCCGGGCGACGCCGCCACCGCGCGCGGCGCGCTCGACGTCGACGCGGGGCCGCTCTTGCTCTACGTCGGCCGCATCGCGCCCATCAAGGGGCTCGACACGCTGCTCGACGCCGTCGGCTGCCTGCGCGGCGCCGGCACGCCGGCGCGCCTGGCCGTGGTGGGCGGCGAGGCCGACGAGCCCGTCGACGGCCACGAGGCGGACGTGCGCCGCCGCGCCGCCGCGCTCGGGCTCGCCGACGCCGTGACGTTCGTGGGCGCCCTGCCGCAGGCGCGGCTCCGCGACTGGTACGTCGCCGCCGACGTCACGGTGCTGCCGTCCTACTACGAGTCGTTCGGGATGGTGGCGCTGGAGGCGATGGCGTGCGGCAGTCCCGTCGTCGCCTCGCGGGTGGGCGGGCTTCAGAGCACGGTCCGCGACGGCCTCACGGGCCTCCTCGTCCCCGAGGGCGATCCGTGCGCGCTGGCCGAGACGATCGGCCGCGTCCTCGGCGACGGCGCGCTCGCCTGGCGCCTGGGCCGCGAGGGGCAGCGCTGGGCCGCGCAGCATCGCTGGCCGTGCGTCGCCGAGGCCATCTGCCGCGAGTACGCCACGCTGACCGACGGCGTGGCCGAGCACCTCGCCGCCGGCCGCTGCATATAGAGCTGCCTGTTGACATGGGGGGCCTCGACGGGCCCCCCATACCCCCCGTGTTACACTAGCGCGCGCAGTGGGTACCCTCCTCGATG
This sequence comes from Candidatus Methylomirabilota bacterium, assembly GCA_036002345.1. Classification (GTDB taxonomy): domain Bacteria; phylum Methylomirabilota; class Methylomirabilia; order Rokubacteriales; family CSP1-6; genus AR12. Next base: position 4,164 of record DASYTM010000115.1, read on the forward strand.
TCGTAAATCTGACGACGCACTTCGTGACGCGGAGCGGCGTCGTCCGCGCCGTGGACGGCGTCTCGTGGGACGTGGCCGAGGGCGAGACGGTCGCGCTCGTCGGGGAATCGGGCTGCGGCAAGTCGGTGAGCGCGCTCTCGATCATGCGGCTGGTGGCGCCGCCCGCGGGCCGGATCGTGGACGGCCGCATCATGTTCAAGGGCCGCGACCTGCGCGGGCTCGACGAGGAGGCCATGCGCCGCGTGCGGGGCCGGGAGATCGCCATGATCTTCCAGGAGCCGATGACGTCGCTCAACCCCGTGCTCACGATCGGCCGGCAGATGACCGAGGGGCTCGAGACCCACCTCGCCCTCGAGGGGGAGGCGGCGCGGAAGCGCGCGGCCGAGCTGCTCTCGATGGTCGGGATCCCCGATCCCGCGCGGCGCCTGAGCCAGTACCCCCACCAGTTCAGCGGCGGCATGCGCCAGCGGATGATGATCGCCATGGCGCTCGCGTGCGAGCCCTCGCTCGTGCTCGCCGACGAACCGACCACCGCGCTGGACGTGACGATCCAGGCGCAGATCCTCGAGCTGATGAAGAGCCTCTCGCGCCGGCTCGGCGTCGCCATGCTGATGATCACCCACAACCTCGGGATCGTGGCCCGCTACGCCGACCGCGTGAACGTCATGTACGCGGGCAAGATCATCGAGCGCGGCACCGCGCGCGAGATCTACGCCAACCCCAAGCATCCCTACACGCTCGGCCTCCTGCGCTCGGTGCCGCGGCTGGACGAGCCGCGGCGCGCTCGCCTGGATCCCATCGAGGGCCAGCCGCCGGACCTCTCGCGGCTGCCCGGTGGCTGCTCGTTCGCGCCGCGCTGCGCGTTCCGCGTGGAGCGCTGCACGGTGGAGACGCCGCCGCTCCGGGCCATCGGCGCGCCCGGCCACGTCTCGGCGTGCTGGGAGATGGAGCGGCTGACCGCCGCGCGCGAGCCGGTCGGAGGCGCACGGTGAGCGACGTCCTCCTCGAGGTCCGGAACCTCGTGAAGCACTTCGAGGTCGGCGGCGGTCTCTTCGGCGGCCGGCGCGGTCTCGTGCGGGCAGTGGACGGCGTGTCGTTCTCGATCCGCAAGGGCGAGACGCTCGGGCTCGTCGGCGAGTCCGGCTGCGGCAAGACCACGACGGGGCGCTGCATCCTGCAGCTCGAGCGGCCGACGTCGGGCGAGATCATCTTCGAGGGCCGCGACCTCACCAAGCTCGACCAGGTGGAGCTGCGTGACGTGCGGCGCCGGCTGCAGGTGATCTTCCAGGACCCGTACAGCTCGCTCAATCCGCGGATGACGGTCGGCGACATCGTCGGCGAGCCGGTGCGCGTGCACGGCCTCGTCCGCGGCGCCGGCGCGCGGCGCGACCGCGTGCGCGAGCTGCTGCGCCAGGTCGGTCTCCTGCCGCAGCACGCGGCGCGCTACCCGCACCAGCTCTCCGGCGGCCAGCGCCAGCGGGTGGGCATCGCGCGCGCGCTGGCCATGGAGCCCTCGCTCATCGTCTGCGACGAGCCCGTGTCGGCGCTCGACGTCTCGATCCAGGCGCAGATCATCAACCTCCTGGAGGACCTCCAGGCCGACCTCGGGCTGACGTTCCTCTTCATCGCCCACGACCTCGCGGTGGTCCGGCACATCTCCGACCGCGTGGCGGTCATGTACCTGGGCAAGATCGTCGAGCTGGCGGATCGCAAGACCCTGTACGACGACCCGCTCCACCCGTACACGCGGGCCCTGCTCTCCGCGGTGCCGATCCCGGATCCCGAGCTGGAGGCGCGCCGCGAGCACCTGGTCCTGGGCGGCGAGGTGCCGAGCCCGCTCGACCCGCCGTCCGGCTGCGTGTTCCATCCGCGCTGCCCGCTCGCCGAGGACCGCTGCCGGCAGGTGATCCCGCCGCTGCGCGAGGTGAAGCCCGGGCACTGGGCCGCCTGCCTGCTCGTCTGAGGCCCCTTGACTTTGTGGTCAGACCACGGCTAACTTGCTGCAACCTTTCGAAGTTTTCGGCCGTTCACATGGCAATCGACTGATACGGGCGGTCGGCCGGGTGCCTGAACCCGGGGCCTCCCAGGAGGTGGTCTATGGTTCGGATCCTCACCATCGTCCTCGTCGTGCTGGCCGCGGCTGCGCTGCCCGTCGGCGCCCAGGAAAAGCCCCGCACCGGCGGCGAGTTGATCTTCGCGGTTCCGTCCGAGCCGCCGTCCTATGACGGGCACCGGGAGGAGACCTTCGGCCTGATCCACCCGCTGGCCCCGCACTACAGCACCCTCTTGAGGGTGGACCCCTCCGACAAGACGGGGACCAAGCCGGTGGGCGACCTCGCCGAATCGTGGACGGTCTCGAAGGACGGCCTCCTCTACACGTTCAAGATCCGCAAGGGCGTGAAGTTCCACGACGGCGGCGAGCTCACCGCCAGGGACATCAAGGCGACCTACGACAAGATCATCTACCCGAGCGAGGGCGTGCAGTCGCTGCGCAAAGCGGCCTACGGCGCGGTGGCCGCCATCGAGGCGCCCGACGCCACGACGGTGCGGTTCAAGCTGAAGTGGCCGGAGTCGTCGTTCCTGCTGAACCTCAGCTCGCCGTGGAACTTCATCTACAAGGCCGACATCATCGCCAAGGACCCGCACTGGTACGAGAAGAACGTGAACGGCACGGGACCGTTCAAGTTCGTCGAGCACGTGAAGGGCTCGCACTGGGTCGGCAAGAAGAACCCCGACTACTGGGACAAGGGCAAGCCCTACCTCGACGGCTACCGCGCGCTGTTCATCTCGTCGTCCTCGGCGCAGGTCGCCGCCGTCCGCGGGGAGCGCGCGCACATCCAGTTCCGCGGCTTCACGCCCGCCGACCGCGACAGCCTCGTGAGTGCGCTGGGGCCGAAGATCACGGTGCAGGAGAGCCCGTGGGACTGCGCGCTCATGGTCGCCATGCACCACGACAAGAAGCCCTTCAACGACAAGCGCGTGCGCCGGGCCCTCACGCTCGCGCTCGACCGGTGGGAGGCGTCCAAGAACCTCTCCAAGATCGCCATCGTCCGCGACGTGGCGGGCATCCAGGTCCCGGGGACGCCCTACGCGACCCCGCCCGAGGAGCTGGAGAAGATCGCCGGGTACGGCCGTGACATCAACAAGAGCCGCGCCGAGGCCAAGCGCCTGCTGAAGGAAGCCGGCGTGCCCGAGGGCTTCTCGTTCACGTTCAAGAACCGGGGCATCCCGCAGCCGTACGAGCCGCTCGGCATCTGGCTCATCGACCAGTGGAAGCACGTCGGGCTCAACGTTCGCCAGGAGATCATCGAAGCGTCCGCGTACCACCCGATGCTCAAGCGCGGCGACTTCGAGACGGCCATGGACTTTCAGTGCGGGTTCATCGTCGAGCCCGACCTCGACCTCGGCCGGTTCGTATCGACCTCGGATGCCAACTACGGCAAGCACAAGGACACCGTCATCGACGACCTCTACGTCCGGCAGGCGCGCGCCGCCGACGCCGAGGAGCGCAAGAAAGTCCTCCGCCAGCTCGAGAAGCGGCTGCTCGACGAGGAAGTGCACGTGAGGTACACGCGGC
>DASYTM010000116.1:0-27117 GCA_036002345.1 Candidatus Methylomirabilota bacterium
GGCCCCCCACCCCCCCCATCGCTCGGACGCGCCCCGGCGAAGCCGTGGCGCGCCTCGAGTTCGACGCTGAATGCCTCACGGCGAGTGCACCCGGTGAATGGCGAGCAGCTCGTCGAGCAGGCGCGGCAGGTCGTCGATGCGCAGCATGTTCGGGCCGTCGGAGAGCGGCCGGCCGTCGGCGAGCGTCCGGTCCGGATCCTCGTGCATCTCCATGAAGAGCGCGTCCACGCCGAAGGCGACGGCCGCGCGCGCCAGCGCGGGCACGTACTTACGCTCGCCGCCCGAGCGGTCCCCCGCCCCGCCCGGCAGCTGCACCGAGTGGGTGGCGTCGAAGACGACCGGGTAGCCGAGGTCGCGCATGTCCGCGAGCCCGCGCATGTCGACCACGAGGTTGTGGTAGCCGAACGAGGAGCCGCGCTCGGTCAGCAAGATCGACTCGTTGCCCTTGGAGAGGATCTTCTCCACCACGTTCTTCATGTCGCGCGGTGCCACGAACTGGCCCTTCTTCACGTTGACGGCCTTGCCGGTGGCCGCCGCGGCCAGGATCAGATCGGTCTGGCGGCAGAGGAACACGGGGATCTGGAGCACGTCGAGCACCTCGGCCGCGGGGTCGACTTCCGAGATCTGGTGGATGTCCGAGAGCACGGGCACGCGTAGCGTGTCGCGCACCTTCTTGAGGATGCGCAGCCCCTCGACGAGGCCCGGGCCGCGGTACGAGTTGACCGACGAGCGGTTGGCCTTGTCGTAGGACGACTTGTACACGTACGGCACGCGCTTGTCGGCCGCGATCTTCGCCAGCCGCTCCGCCGTCATCAGGGCGTGCTTCTCGTCCTCGATCGCGCACGGGCCACCGATGAGGACGAGGGGGCGCCCGCCGCCGACGGTGATCGAGCCGATCCGGACCTCCCGGGTCGTCATGTTTGCGGTTGTGGCGTTCGCGCCGCGCGGTACTCGAGGCCCGCCTTCACGAAGCCGGCGAACAGCGGGTGCGGGTCCCACGGGCGCGAGCGGAACTCGGGATGGAACTGGCCCGCCACGAAGTACGGGTGGTCCTCGATCTCGATGATCTCCACGAGCTGCTTCTCGGCCCAGATGCCCGAGACCTTGAGCCCGTTCTTCTCCAGCGTCTGGAGATAATCGTTGTTGACCTCGTAGCGGTGGCGGTGGCGCTCGCGGATCACCGGCTCGTCGCCGTAGAGACGGCTCGCCAGCGTGCCCTCGGCGAGCAGGATCGGATAGAGACCCAGCCGCATGGTGCCGCCCTTGTCGGAGAGCTGCCGCTGCTCCGGGAGCAGGTCGATCACGAGGTGCGGCGCGTCGGGGATGAACTCCGAGGAGCTGGCGCCCTCGAGCCCGCACACGTTGCGCGCGAACTCGATGACCGCGCACTGCATGCCGAGACAGATGCCGAAGTACGGCACGCGCTGCTCGCGCGCGTAGCGCACGGCCTGGATCTTGCCCTCGATGCCGCGATCGCCGAAGCCCCCGGGCACGAGGACGCCGTCGACGTCGGCGAAGTGGGCGGCGGGGCCGTCGCGCTCGATGTGCTCGGCGTCCACCCACACGATGTCGACCTTGGCATGATGGGCGATGCCGCCGTGCACCAGCGCCTCGACCAGGCTCTTGTAGGAATCCTTGAGCTCGACGTACTTGCCCACCACGGCCAGCCGCGTGGTGGCGCGCGGGCCCTTCACACGGCGCACGACGTCCTCCCAGCGTGAGAGGTCGATGGGCCGGTCCTCCAGCCCCAGACCTTTCACGATGATGGAGTCCAACCCTTCACGGTGAAACACGAGCGGCACCTCGTAGACGGTGTCGACGTCCTTGGCGGTGATGACGGCTTCTTCCTCGACGTCGCAGAAGAGCGCGATCTTCGACTTGATCCCCGGCGGCAGAAAGCGGTCGGTGCGGCAGAGCAACACGTCGGGCTGGATGCCGATGGCGCGCAGCTCCTTGACGGAGTGCTGCGTGGCCTTCGTCTTGAGCTCGGAAGCCGCCTGCATGAACGGCACGAGGGTGAGGTGGACGTAGAGCACGTTGTCCTTGCCGATGTCCTTCTTGAGCTGGCGGATGGCTTCGAGGAACGGCAAGCCTTCGATGTCGCCGACGGTGCCCCCGACCTCCACGATGACGACGTCCTGGCCCGCGCCGACCTTGCGGATCATCGCCTTGATCTCGTCGGTGATGTGCGGGATGACCTGCACCGTGCGGCCAAGATAGTCGCCGCGCCGCTCCTTCTGGATGACCGAGAAGTACACCTTGCCCGTGGTGATGTTGTGGTCGCGGCTGACGCGGGCCGAGGTGAACCGCTCGTAGTGACCGAGGTCGAGGTCGGTCTCGCCGCCGTCGTCGGTGACGAAGACCTCGCCGTGCTGGTAGGGACTCATCGTCCCCGCGTCGACGTTGATGTACGGATCCATCGTCTGCAGGGCCACGGTGTAGCCGCGAGCTTCGAGCAGCGCGCCCATGGAGGCCGCGGCGAGACCCTTGCCGAGCGACGACACGACACCGCCGGTCACGAAGATGTATTTCGGCGCCAACTCACCCCTTCCTTTCCTGGTTGGATTGCCATGCACGAACATAGTCCATTTCCGACGCCCGGTCGACGACGCGTCCGTCCAGCCGCGCGTCCCGCAGCGCCGCCAGCGCCGCCGCCACGGCCGGGCCGCGCGGCACGCCGAGCGCGATGACGTCCTCGCCGCCGAGGGCGGGCCCCACGTCCCGTCCGCGCGCCGCCCACCACTCGACCCGCTCGCGCGCCGCGCCGCCGGCGAGATGCAGGGCCACGAGGTCCGCGCCGCTGGCGCCCCGCAATTCGCCCGCCGCCGCGCTCGGACTCACCGCCGTCACGCGGCGCGCGAGCGCCGGCGTCTCGGCCAGCGCGCGGCGCAGGTCGCGGAGCGGCTCACCGCTGAGTCCCAGGCGTCCGGCCATCGCCGCCGCCACCGCGGCGGGCTGCTCGCCGGCCAGCGCCAGCGCCGCGATCACGGCCGGCCGCGCGAGCCGCTGCGTGCTCGCCCAGGCGAGCGTCGCGGGCACGGCGCCGAGCCGCGCGGAGGTGCCGCGCGTCAGCCGCCAGCGCGCGTCCAGCAGGCGCGGAACGCCGCCCTTCGCGAGCACCGCGAGAGCGTCGGCGGGACGCGGCTCGTCGAGGAGGCGCTCGAGCTCCGTGGCGATCCGCTGACCGGAGAGCGCGGGATAGGGCGCCATTCGCAGCGCGAATGCCTGGCTGCGCGCCGTCCACGCGTCGGGACGGAGGCCGAGCCGCGCCGCGTAGCGGGCGGCGCGGAGCAGCCGCGTCGGATCCTCGACGAACGACAGCGGATGGAGGATGGCGAGCCGCCGCCGCTCGAGGTCGAGCGCGCCCGCGTAGGGATCGAGCAGATCCCACCCCTCGGCGGTGACCTCGACGGCCATCGCGTTCACCGTGAAGTCGCGCCGGTGCAGGTCCTGGCCGATCGGCGCGGGCAGCACGCGCGGCAGCGCGCCCGGCGCCTCGTAGCGCTCGGTGCGCGCGGTGGCGATGTCGATCCGTCCATGCCCTGCCGCGCGGACGGAGGCGGTGAGGAAGCGCTCGTGCTCGACGAGCGTGCCGCCGAGCGCGTCGGCGAGCGCGCGCGCCACCGCCGGCCCGTCGCCCTCGACGACGACGTCGAGGTCGAGGCCCGCGCCCGGCGCGCCGCGCCACGCGTCGCGCACCAGGCCACCCACGGCGAACGCGCGCGCGCCCTGCCCCGCCGCCACGCGCGCGACCTCGGCGAGCCGCGTCCGCGTCGCGGGCGGGAGAACCTTTTCCAGCCGCGCGCGCACGGGCAGCGCGCGCGACGACGCGCCGCGCGCGATCACGCCCTTGCCCGTGACCACGACGGCGGGTGCGCCCTCCTGGAGCCAGCGCCGCACCGCCAGCTCGGGCGTGCGGGCCGTGACGACGGGCAGCGGGCGCGCGAGCTCCCGCGCGACGAGCTCGTCGAGCCCCATGCCCACGGCGCGCGCGAGATCGTCCACGAGCACATGGTGGCCGGCCCCGCAGGCGAGCACCCGGACGTGCCGCCGGCGCGCGAGCCGCAGCGCGTCACCGGCCGTGATCGCGGACGGAGCCTCGAGCACCGAGCCGTCGACGAGATCGGCGGCGGTCAGCGAGATCTGCGGGTAGGTGGTGGCGCGGCGGGCCATCGTCAGCGCCACGCGCGGGGCTCCGGCGGCGTCCCGCGGGACGCTCCCCCCGGCTGCTGGCGGGGTCCCTCGGACGCGCCGACGGCACACGTCATCTAGATGAGCGGGGGCGCGGTGACCGGGGTGCGAGTGAACGACGTGGCGGCGTTTTCGTGCACGACGGACTATAGCACGGTCCGCGCGCGGCTGGCAATTTCGCGCGGCGTGGGCTGCGTTATGATCGGGCTCCCACCGATGAGCCGATCCGCTCCGACCATCGCCGGACTCTCCGGGCATTTTCACGACGCGGCCGCGGCTCTGCTCATCGACGGCCGCCTGGTGGCCGCCGCGCAGGAGGAGCGGTTCTCGCGGCTCAAGCACGATCCCTCCACGCCGCGGGCGGCCTTCGGCTTCTGCCTCGCGGAGGCCGGGCTCAGCCTCACCGATCTCGACGCGCTCGCCTGGTACGAGAACCCCGTGAAGAAGCTCGATCGCCAGCTCTGGATGGGCTTGCCGGCGCTGCCCTCGCTGGCGCCGGAAGCCCTCTTCCGCCTCGACGCGATGCGGCCCGAGCGCGAGATCCGCGAGCAGCTCGGCTGGGAGGGCCGGATCGAGTTCGTCGATCACCACGAGGCCCACGCGGCGAGCGCGTACTACTTCTCGGGCTTTCCCGAGGCCGCCGTGCTCACCGTCGACGCCGTCGGCGAATGGGCGACCACGTCGTACGCCACCGGCGCCGGCGATCGCCTGCAGCTCATGGAGGAGGTGCGCTTCCCCGACTCGCTCGGCCTGCTCTACAGCACGCTGACCGCCTATCTCGGCTTCGACGTGAACGACGCCGAGTACAAGGTGATGGGCCTGGCCCCGTACGGCGAGCCGCGCTTCGTGGAGCACGTCTCGGCGCTGATCCACGACGCGGGCGGCGGCCAGTTCCGGCTCGACCTGCGCTACTTCGACTTTCTCCGTGGCAGCCGCATGTACTCCGAGGATCTCTGCCGGCTCTTCGGCCGTCCCCCGCGCCCGCTCGGCGCCGCGCCCGACCAGTTCGCCGCCGACGTCGCCCGGAGCCTCCAGGTCGTGCTGGAGGAGATCCTCCTCGCCAAGGTGCGTTATCTCCACGCGCGCGTGCCGAGCGAGCACCTCTGCCTGGCCGGCGGTGTGGCGCTCAACTGCGTCGCGGTGGGCCGCATCGTGCGCGAGGGTCCGTTCCGGCGCGTGTTCGTGCAGCCGGCGGCCAGCGACGCGGGCGGCGCGCTCGGCGCCGCCGCGCTGGCGCACGTGCGCCTCACCGGGAGGCGGCCCGATCCCGGGCCGCTGCGCCACGTGTTTCTCGGGCCCGCGTGGGAGGCGGACGAGATCGCGCGGCTCTTCGAGTCCTCCGCGGCCGGCGTGGAGGACTTCCGCGGGCGCGAGGCCGCCCTGCTGGACGCCGTCGCCGATCGGCTCGCCGCCGGCCGCGTGGTCGGCTGGTTCCAGGGCCGGATGGAGTTCGGGCCGCGCGCGCTCGGCAACCGCTCGATCCTCGCCGACCCGCGCGACGCCACCATGCGCGACCGCGTGAACGCGCTCGTCAAGAAGCGCGAGGCCTTCCGGCCCTTCGCTCCCGCGGTCCTCGAGGCCCACGCGTCGCTGCACTTCGAGCTCGATCATCCCGCGCCCTTCATGCTCGAGACGTGCCGCGTGCGCTCGCCGCTGGCGCTGCCCGCGATCACCCACGTGGACGGCTCGGCGCGCGTGCAGACCGTGGACGCCGAGACGAACCCGCGCTTCCACCGGCTGCTCGAGGCCTTCGAGCGGCGCACGGGGTGTCCGATTCTCCTCAACACGTCGTTCAATCTCCGCGGCGAGGCCATCGTGTGCAGCCCGGCGGACGCCCTCCTCTGCTTCCTCCGCTCCGGCCTCGACACGCTCGTGCTCGGCGACCACCTGCTCGATCGCGCGGGCCTGCCTCCGTCGTGGACGCGCTGGTTCGGCGAGCCCGGCGCTGCGGCGGCCGCCGTGCCCGACAGCGTGTACACGCTGCTGTGACGCCCGCGCGCCCGGACCGTCAGGCCACGCGGCGGCTCGCGGAGCTGCTCGCCTCCGAGGAGGGCACGCTCGTGCTGGCCCAGCTGCAGCGTCTCGGCCTCGCCGGCGCCCCGCCGCTGCCGCCCGGGCCGCCGCGGCTCGGCGTCTGGGAGCCGGACGGCGCTGGCGGCTTCGCGCGCAACGCGGCCTACGCTGCGGAGTGGCGGTTCTGGGCCGACGTCGAGCGCATCCCGCCCAAGCGCGGTCCGCGCGTCGTGCTCCTCGGCGAATCGGTGACGCGCGGCTACTTCTACGACCCGGCGTTCACGCCCGCCGGCGCGCTCGGCGCGATGCTCGGCGTCGAGGTCGTGGACCTCGCGCGCAGCGACCTCACGGCCCGCGAGCTGGGCTCGGTGCTCGACGCGGCGCCCGCGCTCGACGCCGACGCGCTGGTCCTCTTCGCCGGCAACAACTGGCACAACGTCCTCTACTCGCTGGCCGACCTCGGGCGGCTCGCGGAGGCCGCGCGCCGCGGCGACTGGGCGGAGGCGCGACGCGTCGTGCTGGACGACATCGTGGTGCCGCAGTGCCGGGACGTCCTCGCCCGGCTCGCCGCGCGCGCCGGCGGGCGGCCCGTCGTGGTCGTCGTGCCCGAGTTCAACCTCGCGGACTGGCGCAGCGAGCCCGGCGTGCTGGCGCCCGTGCTCCCGCTGGCGCGCAACGTGCCGTGGATGCTCGCGCGCGGCGACGCCGAGCGCGCGCTCGCCACGGGCGACCCGGAGCTGGCGCGCAAGCGCGCCGCGGAGATGCTCGCCCTCGACGGTGGCGCCGGCGCGATCGCCCACGAGCTCACGGGGCGGGCGCTGGCCGCGCTCGGCCGTCCCCACGAGGCGCGCGCGGCGTTCGAGGCGGCGCGCGACGCGACGTTCGGGCTCATGATCCCGCTGTCCCCGCGCTGTCCGGCGGCGGTCCAGGAGGCGCTGCGGGCCGGCGCCGCGGCCCACGGGTTCGCTCTCGTCGACCTGCCGCGGCTCTTCGAGGCCGAGATGGCCGGCGCGCCGCCGGACCGGCGCCTGTTCCTCGACTACTGCCACCTCACCGTGCGCGGCATCGAGCTGGCGATGGGCGCCGTGGCCGGGTGGCTGGCGCCCGCGCTCCGGCTCCCGGCGCCACGGGCGCTCCCCTCGCCGCCGCTCGCGCCCGAGACCGAAGCCACGGCCCACGTCCTGGCCGCGATCCACACGGCGCATCACGGCCAACCGGCGGAGATGTTGAAGTATCACTTGAACCGCGCGGTCGCGCTCTCGCCAAGCGCCCGCGACCTGCTCGCCCGCTACCTCGAGGTCGACGCTGCCGACGCGCCGCCGTGGACGAGCGCGGCGTTCGAGCGGCTCTGCGCCTCACCGCTCGTGCGCCGCTACCTGGCGCCCGACGATCCGCGGGTGATGGACCGCCTCGCCGACGCGGCGCTCGTGGCGGCGATGCGCGAGGTGCTGGGCGACGCGGCGCCTCACGCGTCGCCCGGCGCGTCCGCCGAGATCGATCTGCTGGCGGCCCGCCATCGGGCGCGTACGTTCCGGGAGCGCACCGGCTACTCGCTTGGCGCCGCCCGCGCCTATCACCGTGCGCTCGACGTCACCTCGTCGTTCTTCTTCCGCCTGGACGCCCCGCGGGCGATGGCGCTGCGCTTGACGTGCCGGTTACCCGGGGCCGGGAGGTCGACGGCGGAGGTCGCGGTGCTGGTCAACGGCGAGGCCGTGACGCGGGTGGAGGTCGGCGCGACCTGGCAGACGTTCGAGCTGACGCTGGCGGCGGAACGCTTTCGGACGGGTCCCAACGAGATCCGACTGGAGTGGCCGCTGATCGCGCCGCCGTGGGCGCGGATGCTGGAGGACGCCGCCCGCCGGTTGGAGCGGGCGGCGTACCCCGAGGTGCTTGCCGCCTACGGCGAGATCAGTGCTTGTGTTCTTCGTACTCCTCGGGCGGCGCCTGCTCGGTCACGAACCAGCTGAACTTCACGTTCGCCTTCGACCGCTTGTCGAGGTGCAGGATGGCGCCCTTGCCGGGCAGCACCTCGACCCAGTCGTTGCTCGCGCCCGTGTCCCCGTAGAACGTCAGCGACACGTGAGCGTTCTCCGCCATGCGCGGGCACGCGATGAACGCCGTGTCAGAGCCGCGCGGGATGACCGCGAAGCCGATCATGTCCGACTGCAGGCGGCCGTAGGCCCGAACCGCCACGCCGTCTTCCGCCTCGATCATCGCCGCCACGCCGAGCTCCGCGCGGAAGCACGCCGAGACGTCGGCGCCCCGGGCCGTGGTGTGCAGCGCGGCCGGCTCGAGGCCGTCGATGAAGTCCTGGCTGTAGGCGCCCTTCGCGAACCAGCCGCCGATCTTGTTCGACTGGCCGGCGGCGCCGATGCCGGTGTTGGACTGACCCCACGCGCCGAAATTGCTCTCGGAGGCCCCCCACACGCCGACCTGGCTGCCTCCGGCGCCGAACACGCCCGCCGGCGGATAGGTGATCTCGTGCCCGGCGATCGTCGGATACGTCGTCCCGAGCACGCCGACACCCGTGTTCGACACGCCCCACGTCCCGATGTTCGTCTGCGAGGCGCCCCAGATGCCCACGCCGTCCGGCGCGTTGCCGAAGACGCCGATCTCGCTGGCCTCACCCGCGACCGCGGCGAGATTCAGCGGCATGCGCCCGCCCGTGTTCACGTTCGGGAACTTGTCGCGCACGCCGGTGGGCACGTTGCCGAGCATGCCCATGTTGTCGTTCTGCGCGGCGCAGAATACCGGCTTCTTGACCGGCGACCGCAGGTCGAGGGCCGTCGTGTCGACCGTGTCGTTGCGGGTGCTCCCGAGCAGTGGCGTGCCCTTCGGTGGCAGCGGGGGTTCCTCCGACTGCGCCGACGCCTGGCTGGCGCGGCCCAGAAGAGCCGCGGCGAGCAGGCCTACGGCGGAGGCGATGAGGCCGCGCCGCGGGAGGCTGTCGGGGGTGGGGACTTCGGGCGTGGACTGGACGTCGCTCATGGGGCCGCCTCCATTCGCATGACAGGGAGAGTCGCTGCGTTCCGCGTGAGGCTGTGGGTGACCGCTGCCGGCGGGCGCCGGACGCCGGGATGGCGTCGGGGCCGCCGTCGAGTCCCGCGAGTATAAGTACGGATCCCGCGTTCGGCAAGTCACGATTGCGCGGCGTCGCGCGGCGAGGCTAGGCCGCGCGCCGGCCGGGAAGCAGGCGGCGGAGCGACGCGCGCTCCGGCGCCCCGAGCGCCGCGCTCGCGAGGAAGAAGACGACGGCGCCGCCGGCGATCGTCGCGGCCAGCAGGCTCGCGTCGAGGGCCAGGCCGCGTCGCACGCCCAGGATCGGCAGCGCCAGCCAGCACCAGAGCGCCAGCGGCACGGCGGCGGCGCTGGTGCGCAGCGTCGAGGCGAGCAGCGCGCGCCCGCCGAGCCGGCCGAACCGCCGGCGCGCCATCCAGAGCAGCGCCAGGAGGTTCACGAACGCGCCGATCGACGAGGCATACGCGAGCCCCGCGTGGCCGAGCGGCCCCATGAGCGCCAGTGCGGCCACCACGTTGGCGGCGACGGCCACGACGCCGAGCCGGACCGCGACGCCCGGCTGCCCCATCGCATAGAACCCCTGAGCGGCGATGCGCGCGGCCGCGAACGCGACGAGGCCCACCGCGTAGCCGCTCAGCGCCTCGGCCGTCGCCAGCGTGTCCGCCGGCGTGAAGCGCCCGCGCTCGAAGAGCACCCGCGTGATGGGCGTGCGCAGGACGAGCAGGCCCACGGTGGCCGGCACGCAGATGTAGACGGCGAGCCGCAGCGCGAAGTTGAGCGTGCCGGCGAGCGCCCGCGTATCGCCCGCCGCCGCCTGGCGCGACATCGCGGGCAGCGAGGCGGTGGCCAGCGCGATGCCGAAGATGCCGAGCGGGAACTCCATCACGCGGTCGGCGTAATAGAGGAAGGAGATCGAGCCCACGGGTAAGAGCGAGGCGAGGAGCGTGTTGACGAAGACCATCACCTGCACCGCGGCGAGCCCGAAGACGGCGGGCGCCAGCAGGCGGGCCACGCGCACGAGCCCGGGGTGGCGCGGCTCCCACGCCGGGCCCACGAGGAGCCCCGCGCGCGCCAGGTCGGGCGCCTGCACGAGCACCTGCCCCACCCCGCCGACGAGCACGCCGAGCGCCAGGGCCAGGATGGGCGGGTCCACGTGGTGCGCGAGCAGCAGCACGCCGGCGATCATGCCGACATTCGAGACGGCGGGGCCGAGGGCCGAGGCGAAGAAGCGGCCCTCCGCGTTCAGCGCGCCCATGGCCAGCGCCGCGAGGCCGACGAGGAGGAGGTACGGGAACATCACGCGCGTGAGCGTGACCGCGAGCGACTGCTGCGCGGGGTCCGCCGTGAAGCCCGGCGCGATCGCGCGCAGGAGCCACGGCGCCGCGACGATGCCGACGAGCGTCGTCAGCGTCAGCACCACGAGAGCGGCGCCGAGCGTCACGCGCACGAGGCGGCGCAAGTCCTCCCGCGGGCGGACGGTGGCGTAGTCCGTGAAGACCGGGATCACCGCCGTGGACAGGGCCCCCTCGGCGAGCAGACGGCGCAGGATGTTGGGGATGCGGTAGGCGACGAAGAAGGCGTCGGTGATCGGCCCGGCCCCGAAGGCCAGCGCCACCACCATGTCGCGCACGAAGCCGAGCACGCGGCTGGCGAGCGTGGCCGCGCCGATCGAGCCGAGGGCGCCGACGACCTGGCGCTCGACGCCGGGCGCGTCACTCACCTTGAAATCTCCGCGAAACTACGGCAACATTCACGGCGCCCGATCAACGCCCGGAGAAAGGATCCCCCAGCGTGGCAAACACGAAGTCGGCCATCAAGCGCATCCGCCAGAGCGAGAAGCGGCGGCAGCGCAACCGCACCATCCGCTCGCAGGTCCGCACCGCGGTCAAGAACGCTCGCGCCGCCGCGGGTGACGGTCTCGGCGCCGCGATCGCGGACGCGATCCGCGCCCTCGACAAGGCGGTCACCAAGGGCGTCGTCCACCGCAACACCGCCGCCCGCAAGAAGTCGGCTCTCGCCCGCCGCCTCAGCGTCTAGGACATGGGGGGCCTCGATATGGCCCCCTGGGCTTTTAAGCGAAGGGGCTGACGCCCCCTCGGACTCCCCGGCCGACGCTCGGGGCGGCCCGGCGAAGCCGTGCCACCCCTCGATACCCGGAGTGCTCACCGTCCGCGTCCCGTGCCGAGCTCGCGCAAGAGCGCGCTCGCGCGCGCGGCGATCCGGTCGCCGGTCTCGGCGCCGTAGACCGAGTTGCACGTGACGTAGGCCGGCCGCGCGTAGTCCGGCGCGGCCACCAGATAGCCCACGTAGTCGTTGGACACGCCGGCCACGAAGGCGTGGCGGAAGCTCCGCCGCGCCTCGCTCTTGATGCGCAGCCCGAGCGCCGTGGCCGGCTCGCCGGGCAGCGCCACCCACGCCGTGTCGCCGAGCGCCACGCCCGTCAGCGTCGTCTCGCCCGGAAACGCGCCGTCGAGCGGTAGCGTGACCGCGGCCGGCATCCAGCCGCCCAGACAGTTGCGCAGCGAGAGCTGCGGCGCGGGCAGGTCCATGCGCGCCACGCGCGCGACGAGCGGCCCCGGCCCCACCGGCACCGCGCTCGACCACGCGGCGCGCGCCGTCTCGGCCAGCGCCGCCGCCACCGCGGCCAGCGCCTCGCCGCCGTGGCGCGCCGGGCTCACGTCGCCGACGGCGCCGTTCACGAAGAGGGCCGGCGCCCCCAGCGCGCGCTCGAGGGTCGCGGAGGCCACGCCCATGACGTCGCCGGAGAGCTTCAGGTTGCGCGCGCTGAGCATCGTGCCGTGGATGGCGAAGTTCCAGACGAGGGCGACGGGCGCGCCGCTCGCACGCCGCACGGCGAGCACGACCATCTCGAGATCGAGCGGCCCGCCGAGCCGGCTGCGCACCACGGACGGCGCGGCCGCCGTGCCCACGGAGACCCGCGCCGGCCCACGGGCGCCGTCGGCCTTCCGGACCGCCTCCACCACGGAGGCCACGAGTGCCTCGCGCACGGCCGCGTCCTCGCGGTCCACCGCCACGAACCCGAGCAGCGCCGAGTCCACGAACGCGCCCGGCCCGGAGTGCGTGTGCGAGGCGGAGACGATCAAGACCCCCGGGCGCGCGCCGGCGCGCGCGAGCCGCGTGGCGACGGTGTCGGTGAAGGCGCGGTCGACGGCGACGAGGTCTACCGCGACCCAGATCACGCGCGTGCCGTCGCGCTCGAGCACGAGGGCGCGCGTCGCAAGCGCGTCACGCTCCCCGCGGCCGGGCGTGAACCAGAACGCGTGCGGATAGCGGTCGAAGACGTCGGGCAGGAACAGCCGGCGCTGGAAGCCGCCGTAGCCGGCGAGCGGCGTGCCGGCGGGCACGGTGATGGGGACGCCGGCGGCGCCGGCCACCACGCAGTCGGCGCACGCGCCCTGGGCCGCGGCGGGCGCGGGCGCCGCGGCGGTGGTCACGAGCGCCAGCGTGGCGGCCGCGAGCGCGCGCCGCGCCCGGCCTGTCACCGGCAGAGATCGAGGACGAGGGCGGTGAGCTCGGCGCGCGCGTCGCCGCTCGACTTGAGGCGGAGCTCCGCCTCCCAGCAGCGCTCGAGCCGACGGGCCAGGACCGCGGCGGGCGCCGAGGCCGGCCCACGCGCGATCATGTCGACGACGGGGGCGGGCTTGCGCACGGCACGCGCGATGTCCTCGACGCGCTGTCCGCGGCCGTTGAGGTCGGCCACGATGAGCGTCGCGCGCACGTCGGCGGTCAGCAGGGCCAGGAGCCGGATCGGCTCCTCCGTGGCGAGCAGGCGGTCGAGCGTGCGCAGCGCGACGCCGACCTCGCGGCGCTGCACGGCGCGGGTGAGATCGAAGACGCCGCTCAGGCGATGCTCGCCGACGACCGCGGTCACCTCGTTCACGCCCACGGCCGTGTTGTCGCCGCCGCCGGCGAGCGCGGCCTTGCGGGTCTCGCCCAGCAGGCTCGCGCCGTCGTCGCCGACCCACTGCACGAGGAGCCGCGCGGCCTCGTCGCTGACCGTGAGCCCCTCGGCGGCCGCGCGCTGGCGCAGCCACGTCTCGGCCGAGCGTCCGTCGCGCGCGGGCAGCGCGATCACGGCCGGCGCGGGAATCGCCCCGAGCAGCCAGTGGTCGCGCCGGTCGCGTGACGCGCCGAGCGGCTCGTCGGCGAGCAGGAGGAGACACGTCGACGGGTTCGGGTCGCGCGCGTAGGCGCCCAGCGCCTCGGCGCCCTTCGCGGGGAGCCCCTGGCAGCGGCGCACGGCGATCAGCCGCATCGTCGTCATGAACGGCAGCGTGCTCGCCGCGCGCACGACGTCCTCCACCGGGACCTCGCTGCCTTCCAGGACCTCGCGGCCGAGCGCGGCCTCGCCGGCATCGCGGAACAGCCCGCGCGTCGCCGCGGCGAGCGCGTCGTCGAGGAGCTGGGCGTCGGGCCCGTGCAGGAGCGCGATCGGCGGCGGCTGCCCGCGGCCGGCGGCCTGGACGAAAGCGGCGTAGTCCATCGGGCCTCCGCTCAGAAGCGGTCGATGGCGAGGCTCACGACCGAGCGCGCGATCTCGGCGGCGGCCTGGGTCAGCGCCGATTCCTCGCGGGTGATCGTGGCGGCGACCGGGCCGATCACGCGGAAGTCGGCCTGCTCGGTCACGCCCGTCTGCTGGAAGAGCACGGTGTTGCGGCGCACGTCGCGCATCCGGAGGTTCAGGGTGACCACGAGGCGGTACTGCTGGACGTTCAGCGTCTCGTCGAAGGCGATGGCCTGGATGCCGTAGCTCGTGACCTCGCCGTCCAGGATCGCGTCGGCGTCCGCCGGCCGCGTTACTTGAAGGCGGCCGTTGGTGGCGAAGGCCTGGACGATCGCGCGCGTGATGATGGACTCCACGCCCGGCTCCGGCGTGCGGTTCAAGAAGATCGGCACCGCGACCGTGCGCACGTGATCGGGCAGCGTGCCGCGGAAGGAGTAGCCGCACCCGGCCAGGGTCCCGGCGGCGAGGACCAGCAGGACGGCGCCGAGGCGGCGCGTCACGCGCGCGTCACGATGTTGACGAGGCGATTGGCGACCACCACCACGCGGTCGATGGCGCGCTCGCGCACCCACGGCTGCACCTTGTCGTCGGCGAGGGCCAGGCGCTGGATCCGCTCCTCGGGCGTGCCGACGTCGACCTGGAGCCGGCTCCGCACCTTGCCGTCCACCTGCACCACGAGCGTCACTTCCTTCTTCACGAGCGCGGCGGGGTCGGCCTCCGGCCAGGGCCGCGTGAAGAGGCTCTCGGCGTGGCCGAGCTGCGACCAGAGCTCCTCGGTCACGTGAGGCGCGATGGGGCCGAGCAGGAGCAGCGTGGTCTCCACCGCCTCGCGCAGGAGCGCCGCCCGCTCGCCGGCCGCCATGGCGTCGTGGGAGGTCGCCTCGAACGCGTAGAGGGCGTTGACCAGCTCCATCACCGCGCTGATCGCCGTGTTGAAGTGGAAGTCCCGCTCGATGTCCTGCGTGGCCTTGGCGATGGTCTCATGGATGACACGACGGAACGCAACGCCCGCCTCGGTTGTCGGGCGCACCGCGAATGGGGGGGATTGGGGGGGGCGCGTCGCCCCCCCCATGTTCACAGTCATAGCGCGGAGCTCGTCCCCGTGCGTGATGACAAAGCGCCACACCCGGTTCAGGAAGCGCGAGGCGCCTTCGACTCCGTGGTCGTTCCAGTCGAGATCCTTCTCCGGCGGCGCCGCGAAGAGCGAGAAGAGCCGCGCGGTGTCGGCGCCGAGGGTGCGGATGAGATCGTCGGGATCGACGACGTTGCCCTTGGACTTCGACATCTTGGCGCCGTCCTTGATGACCATCCCCTGGCTCAGGAGCGCGGTGAACGGCTCGTCCACGCTCACGAGGTCGAGGTCGCGCAGGACCTTCGTGTAGAAGCGCGCGTAGAGGAGGTGGAGCACGGCGTGCTCGATGCCGCCGATGTACTGGTCGACGGGCATCCAGTACTCCGCCGCCCCGCGCTCGAACATGCCGCCCTCGAACTTCGGCGAGCAGTAGCGCAGGAAGTACCAGGACGACTCGACGAAGGTGTCCATCGTGTCGGTCTCGCGCCGCGCCTTGCCGCCGCACTTCGGACACGTGGCGTTCACGAACGAGGCGACCTCGGCGAGCGGCGAGCCCCCCTTGCCAGAGAGCTGGACGTCACGCGGGAGCACGACGGGCAGGTTCTTCTCGGCCTCGGGCACCATGCCATCCTTCTCGCAGTAGAGCACCGGGATGGGCGCGCCCCAGTACCGCTGACGCGAGATGCCCCAGTCCCTGAGGCGATAGTTGACCTTGGCCACGCCGAGGCCCCGCTCGACGAGCCAGTCGATGGCCTTGCGCTTGGCGTCCGGGATCGAAAGGCCGTTCAGGAAGCCGGAGTTGATCTTCACGCCGTCGCCCGAATAGGCCTCGCCCTCCCAGCCGGCCGGGCGCTTCACGGTCTCGACGATGGGGAGCCCGTGCTGCTTGGCGAACTCCCAGTCCCGCTGGTCCTCGCCGGGCACGGCCATGATGGCGCCGGTGCCGTAGCCCATGAGGACGTAGTCGGCGATGAAGAGCGGGATGGGCGCGTCGGTGAACGGGTTGACCACTTTCGCCTTGAGCTGCAGGCCGCGCTTCGGCCGATCGGCGGCGAGCCGCTCGATCTCGGACTGCCGCGCGACCTCGGCACGGAACTCCGTCACGGCGCGGCGCTCGGCTTCGTCGGTGACGAGCCGGTCCACGAGCGGGTGCTCGGGGGCGAGCACCGCGTAGGTCATGCCGAAGACGGTGTCGGGCCGCGTGGTGAACACGCGGATCGTCAGCTCGGGACGGCCCGCGATGGGCAGATCGAACTCGGCGCCCTCGCTGCGGCCGATCCAGTTGCGCTGCATGGTGAGGACGCGCTCGGGCCAGCCCGGCAGCTTGTCGCACCACTCGAGGAGCTCGTCGGCGTAGGCGGTGATCTTGAAGAACCAGCCGTCGATCTCGCGCGGTGTGACCTCCGAGTCGCACCGCCAGCAGCGGCCCGCCTCCACCTGCTCGTTGGCGAGCACGGTCTGGCAGGACGGGCACCAGTTGACCGTCGAGCGCCGCCGGTACGCGAGGCCGCGCTCGAGCATCTTGATGAAGATGAGCTGCTCCCACTTGTAGTAGGCGGGATCGCACGTCGCGAGCTCGCGCTCCCAGTCGTAGGAGATGCCCATCTTCCGGAGCTGGGCGCGCATGTTGTCGATGTTCTCGTAGGTCCAGATGGCGGGGTGCACGTCGTGCTCGATGGCGGCGTTCTCGGCGGGCAGGCCGAAGGCGTCCCAGCCCATCGGGTGGAGCACGTTGAAGCCGCGCATGCGCTTGAAGCGCGCGAGCAGGTCGCCGATCGCGTAGACGCGGACGTGGCCCATGTGGATGCGCCCGGACGGGTACGGGAACATCTCGAGGCAATAGAACTTCGGGCGGCCCGGATCCTCGACGGCGCGGAACTGCTTGCGCTCTTCCCAGATCCGCTGCCACTTCGCCTCGATCTCGCGGAACGGATAGCGATCGGCGGACATCAGGCCTGAATTTTAACAGGGATGGGGCCGGGGGCACGAATCTCCCCCGGCCCGGCACGATGGGCTACTGCTTCTTCACCCCGAGGTCGGCGAGCGCTTCGTTGGCCTTGGCCAGCGAATCGGCGTGCTTGCCGTTGTCGTGGAGGCTCTGGGCCTCGTCGAGCTTGGCCACGGCGGCCTTCACCTTGGCGTCGTCCTTGTTCATCTTCGCGGCGGCCTCACGGCCCTCCTTGATGACGCGCGGGCAGGAGCTCGCGAAGGCGACACCGGAGGTCAGGGCGAGGCTCACGGCGAGCGCCGTGATCGTCAGGAACTTCGTCATGCGGGACTCACCTCCTCGGGATACGGGCTCAGTCTACCAGCCAGTCAACCCCGGGCGGCTTCCGGCGGTTCCGCCGGGTGGAAGTGCTCGTAGATCTTCTGCGCCATCTTGGGCGTGACCTTGGGGACGGCGGCGAGCTCGGCCACCGACGACTCGCGCACGCGGCGCGCCGAGCCCAGGGTCTTGAGCAGGCTCGTCCGGATGGTCGGGCCCACGCCGGGGATCGCGTCGAGCGCGGACTGGATGGTGCGCTGGTCGCGAAGCTTCTTGTGGTACGTGATCGCGAAGCGGTGCGCCTCGTCGCGGATCTTCTGGAGCGTGTGGAGCGCCGGCGACGTCGGATCGAGCAGGAGTGGCTCACGGCTGTCGCCCACGTAGACTTCCTCCTGCTGCTTGGCCAGCGAGGCCACCGGGATGTAGTCCAGACCGAGCTCCTGGAGCACCTGCAGGCCGATGTTCAGCTGGCCGCGCCCGCCGTCGATCAACACGAGGTCGGGTAGCACGCTGCCCTGCTCCAGCGCCTTGCCGAAGCGGCGCTCGAGCACTTCGCGGAGCGAGGCGAAGTCGTCGGCGCCTTCCACCGTGCGGACCTTGAAGCGCTTGTAGTCGTCCTTTTTCATCGCCCCGTTCTCCCACACCACCAGCGAGCCCACCTGCTCGGTGCCCTGGATGTTGGAGATGTCGTAGCCCTCGATGCGGTTCGGCAGCCCGGGCAGGTTCAGCGCGCGCACGAGCTCCTCCTGCACGAGCTGCTGGCGGTTGCCGCGCGCCAGCAGGTGGTTCTGCAGGGCGATGGCGGCGTTGGCCTCGGCCATGGCCACGAACTCGCGCTTGCCGCCGCGCTGGGGCGCCAGCACCTGGACGCGGCGCTTGGCGATCCCGCTCAGCCACTCCTCGATCAGCTCACGCTCGGGAATGTCCTCGGACACGAGCACCTCCGGCGCGGGCGTGACGGGCTTGGCGTAGAACTGCCGCACGAAGGCCGAGAGGATCTCCCCGTCACTCCACCCCGCGACCTTGTCGAAGAAGAACGCTTCCTGCCCGACGAGCCGGCCCTTGCGCACGAAGAACAGCTCCACGCAGGCGTCGTTGCCCTGGCGCACCACGCCCAGCACGTCCTGATCGACTTCCTCGGTGGAGATGATCTTCTGGCGCTCGCGCACCTTGTTGAGGGACTGGACCTGGTCGCGGAGCACGGCGGCGCGCTCGAACTTCTGCTCGCCGGCCGCCTCCTCCATCTGGCGCGTGAGGGTCAGGGCCAGGTCGTCGTTCTTGCCCTCCAGGAAGCGCTGGACGTCGCGCGCGGTCTGGGCGTAGCCCTCCTGCGTCTCCCAGCCCGTGCAGGGCGCGTTGCAGCGGTGGATCGCGTACTGGATGCACGGGCGCGGGAGCTTCCCGTCGATCTCGATCGAGCACGTGCGGAGCGGGAAGAGCTGGCGCGTCAGCCGGAGCGTCTCGCGCATGGCCGTGGCCGGATAAAAGGGACCGAAGTAGGTGGCGCCGTCGTTCTGCACGCGCCGCGCGACGAGCAGGCGCGGGAACGGCTCGTTGGTGGTGAGCTTGAGGAACGGATAGTGCTTGTCGTCGCGGAGGATGATGTTGTAGCGCGGCCGGTGCTTGCGCACCAGGTTCGCCTCCAGCATCAGGGCCTCGAGCTCGTTGTCCGTGACGATGTACTCGAGGTCGGCGATCTGGCGCACGAGCGCGTCGGTCTTGGCGTCGGGGGTTCGCGACGCCTGGAAGTAGGAGCGCACACGGCTCTTGAGCGAGGCGGCCTTGCCGACGTAGACGACCTGCGCTTTGGCGTCCTTGTAGAGGTAGACGCCCGGTCGGTCGGGCAGGCGGCCGAGCTTGTCGTCGAGGCTCACGGATCTATGGTAGCGCGCGGGCGCTAGGAAACTTGCTGGCGGCGGAGGGCCCGGATGCGGTCGCGGAGCTCGGCGGCCTGCTCGAAGTCCAGCCGCCGCGCCGCGTCCTTCATCTGGGCGTCGAGCTCGGCGATCCGGCGCTCGAGGTCCTCGGCCGTCGCGAACGTCTCGGCCTTCGGCGCCTCCACCTCGACCGTGTAGTAGTCGCGCTCGTACACGGTCTGGAGCAGCTCGCGGATCGTGGAGCGGATCGTCTCGGGCGTGATCCCGTTCTCCTCGTTGTACTTCGCCTGGATCGCGCGCCGCCGCTCCGTCTCCTTGAGGGTCAGGGCCATGGAGTCGGTGACCTTGTCGGCGTACATGATGACCTCGCCGTTGAGGTTCCGCGCCGCCCGCCCCGCCGTCTGGATCAGCGACGTGCCGGAGCGCAGGTACCCCTCTTTGTCCGCGTCGAGGATGGCCACCAGGGAGACCTCGGGGATGTCGAGGCCCTCGCGCAGTAGGTTGATGCCGATGAGGCAGTCGAATTTGCCCAGGCGCAGGTCGCGGATGAGCGCCACGCGGTCGAGGGTGTCGATGTCGGAGTGCAGGTAGCGCACGCGCAGGCCGAGCTGCTGGTAATACTCGGTGAGGTCCTCGGCCATGCGCTTGGTCAGCGTCGTCACCAGCACGCGCTCCTCGCGCTCGGCGCGCGCGCGGACCTCGTGCAGCAGGTCGTCCACCTGGTCGCCGGCGGGGCGCACGGTGATCTTGGGATCGGTGAGGCCGGTGGGGCGGATCACCTGCTCCGCCACCGCGTCGGCGGCGAGGTTCAGCTCGTACTTGCCGGGCGTGGCCGACACGTAGACGGTCTGCTTCACGATCCGCGTGAACTCCTCGAAGGTCAGCGGGCGGTTGTCGAAGGCCGAGGGCAGGCGGAAGCCATACTCGACGAGCGCCTCCTTGCGCGAGCGGTCGCCGTAGTACATGCCGCCGACCTGGGGCACGGCCACGTGGCTCTCGTCGATGATCACCAGCGCGTCGGCGGGCAGATAGTCGATGAGCACGGGCGGCGCCTCGCCGGGGCGGCGGCCCGTCAGGTGGCGCGAGTAGTTCTCGATGCCGTGGCAGTAGCCGAGCTCGCGCAGCATCTCCATGTCGAAGAGCGTGCGCTGCTCGAGCCGCTGGGCCTCCAGCAGCCGGTTGCGCGTCTTGAGGAAGGCGAGCCGCTCGCCGAGCTCCTCCTGGATCGTCCCCATGGCGCGGTCGAGCTGCTCGGCCGGCGTGACGTAGTGGCTGGCCGGGTAGACGTGGACCTCCGGCAGGCGCTCCAGCACCACCCCCCTGAGCGGGTCGATCCGGTGGATGGCCTCCACCGTGTCCCCCCACAGCTCGACGCGCAGGGCCTGCGATTCCTCGTTGGCGGGGAAGATCTCGACCACGTCGCCGCGCACGCGGAAGGTGCCGCGGTGGAAGTCATAGTCGTTACGCTCGTACTGCACGGCCACCAGCCGCCGCACGATCTCGTCGCGGTCCAGCGTCTCCCCTTCCCGCACGGACAGGTGCATCTCCTTGTACGTCTCGGGGGCGCCGATGCCGTAGATGCAGGAGACGGAGGCCACCACCACCACGTCGCGGCGCTCCAGCAGCGAGCGCGTGGCGGAGTGGCGCATGCGGTCGATCTCGTCGTTGATGAGGGCGTCCTTCTCGATGTACGTGTCCGACTGCGGGATGTACGCCTCGGGCTGGTAGTAGTCATAGTACGACACGAAGTACTCGACGGCGTTGTCGGGAAAGAACGCCTTGAACTCGCTGAAGAGCTGGGCGGCGAGCGTCTTGTTGGGCGACAGCACCAGCGTCGGCCGGCCCGTGTTGGCGATCAGGTTCGCCATCGTGTACGTCTTGCCGGAGCCGGTGACGCCGCGCAGGACGGTGTGGCGGCGGCCGCCCGTCACGTGGCGCGTGAGGTCCTCGATGGCGCGCGGCTGGTCCCCGCGGGGTTCGTACTCGGAGGACAGCCGGAACGCGGCGGGCCGCGCCGTCAGGACGGCGTCGGTACCGCGACGAGATACTTCCGCCACGAGTCCAGCAACGAATGCGCGTGCGGGTGCCGCAGCATGTGGGTCGAGAAGACGAACTTCGGGTGGATCGGCTCGCGGATCAGGCGCATGCCCGTCTCGTCGGGCAGCCGGTTGCCCTTCTTGAGGTTGCAGCGCAGGCACGCGGCGACGACGTTCGTCCACGTCGTCTCGCCGCCGCGCGAGCGCGGCAACACGTGGTCCACGGTCAGCCGCTCACCGCGGCGGTTGCAGTACTGGCAGGTGTAGCCGTCGCGGCGGAGGATGTTCTTCTTGTTGAAGGCGACCCGATCGAGGAACGGCTTGCGGATGTACATGGCCAGCCGGATCACCGCCGGTAGCGGAAACGCGCGTGACGGCGACCGGATCACGCGCGGGGAGGCCTCCACGGACTCGGCTTTGCCGGCGAGCAAGAGGGTGATGGCGCGGCGGGCGTTGGTGAAATGCAGCGGCTCGAACGTATGGTTCAAGACGAGTACCGCTACTTCATCCATTGCCACAACAGGATAGACGGCGGCTCCCGGACTGTCAAACCTCGCCGGCGGCGAGCCGGGCCAGAACCCCCTCGCGGAGCCCCCAGTCGCTCACGACGAGCCGGTCTCCGCCCAGGCTGGCCAGCGTGGCCTCGACGATGGCGACGCCGGGCACGATCAGGTCGGCCCGGCCCGGCTCCAGGCACGGGAGCGCGGCGCGCCCGGCGAGGTCGAGGGCGCGGAGGCGCTCGGCCTGGCGCGCGATCGCCGTGCGCGTCAGCGTGTGGCCCTGCACGCGGTCGGCATCGTACTCGGCGAGCCCGAGGTCGAGCGCGGCCAGCGTGGTGACCGTGCCCGCGGTGCCGACGAGCGTCTCGACGTGCGCGGAGGCAAAGCCGACCGGAAGCTCGCGGTCCAGGCGCGCCTGGACCTGGCCGCGGAGGACCGCGTAGCGCGCGGGATCGACGGGGCCGGGAAACGGGAAACGCTCGGCGAGCGGCACCACGCCCAGCCGGAGGCTGGCCGCCCTGACGAGCGCGCCGTCGCGGGCCAGGATGAATTCCGTCGAGCCGCCGCCGATGTCGAAGGTCACGCTGACGCCGTGCAGCGGGCCGAGTCCGGCCGCCACGCCGGCCAGCGTGAGCCGCGCCTCGTCCTCGCCGGTGATCACGCGTACCGCCACGCCGGTGGCGCGCTCGAGCTCGGCGGCGAACGCGCGGCCATTCGCGGCCTCGCGCACCGCGCTGGTGGCGACGATCGCGACGCGTGTGGCGCCGGCGGCGCGCGCGCGCGCGACGTACTCGACGACGGTGGCAGCGGTGCGCGCGGCCGGCGCCTCGCCGAGCTCGCCCGTCGCGGCCGCGCCCTCGCCCAGTCGCGTCACGCGCTGCTCGGCATGGATCGTGCGCCAGCCCGCCACGCCCGGAACGACCGTGGCGATCAGCAAGCGCACGGTGTTCGTTCCCACATCAATCGTCGCCAGCGTGGTCATTCCACCCTGCGGCGTATGCGGCATACGCCTCAGTCGCGGCACTCGGTCGTCGCCTCGCATCTGGACCATTCTCGTGACCACGAGTGGACGTACGAACGCCCCGCCGGGCGAAACCCGGTGGGGCGTTCTATCGGTAGCGCGCGCGCGGCCGGCCCTACTTCTTGGGCTGGAGCGAGCGGATGTAGTTGACGAGCGACCAGCGCTGATCTTCCGGCAGGTGCTTCCACGGGGGCATCGCGCCGCGGCCGTTACTCATCTTCCAGAACAGCTCACCGTCCGTCTCCGACGCGAGCTTCGCCGACGTCCAGTCCGCCGGCTTGGGCGGCGGCAGCGCCGCGGCGGCCGGGCCATCGCCCTTGCCGCTCGCGCCGTGACAGGTCACGCAGTTCTGATCGGCGAGCTTCTTGGCGTCGGCCAGCGCCTTCGCGTCACCCTTCTTGGCGGCCAGCGGGTTCTTGGTGGCCTTCGCGTCAGCAGGCGCCTTCCACTCCCCCTGCGCCCAGACGCCGGAGGCGACTCCGACCGCGAGCGCGGCGGCGGCGACCGCGATGGTCAACGGCTTGCGAAACGCCCTCATGGGTTCTCCTCTCGAGAGAAAAGATCGATTCGGCGCCACGATATCACGCGCGCCCGAGCGCCGCCAGCATGTCCTTCACTGTGGTGAACTTCACACGCGGCCGTCCGGTTTCCTTGCCGCGCGCGACCTCGATTTCGTCGAGGCGCAGCCAGTCCTGGTAGGAGAGAAACTGCGGCTGGTGCTCCTTCACGAGCCGCTCGATCGCGGCGGGCGACTCGTCGGCCGGGCGCAGGTGGATGTCGCGCCCGAGATCCTCGATCATGCCGGCCACCGTCTCCGCGGCGTCCGGCTTGTTGGTGCCGATGACGCCGGTCGGCCCGCGCTTGATCCAGCCCGCGGTGTACTGGCCGACGAGCGGCTGCTTGGTCTGCGCGTCGAGCACGCGTCCCTTTTCGTTGAGGATCACGCCCCAGTCGTCGTTGAAGGGCACGTCCGCCAGCGGCACGCCGCGATAGCCCACCGAGCGGAAGACGAGACCGACCGCCAGGTTCTCGTGCTCGCCGGTGGCCTTCGGCTGGAGCGTGCCCGTGGCCGTCGCGTACAGGCGGTTCTTCACCAGGCGCATGCCGCCCACGCCGCCCCGCCCGTCGTCGCGCAGCTCGACGGGCGAGACGAGGAAGCGCATGACCAGGCGCTTGGGCTTGCCCGTCGGCGTTCGCCGCGCGTACTCCTTGAGGAGCTCCACCTTCTTCTGCGTGGCGCGGTCGGGCGTCTTCTCGAGCGCCTGGCGCGTCAGCTCGTCCAACTCGACCTCCTCCGGCACCGCGCTCACGTCGGCGCCGGGCAGCTCGCCGAGCTCGCGCACCTCGGGGTTCGTGAAGGCGGCCTGCGCCGGCCCGCGGCGGCCGAGCACGTAGACCTCGCGGATCCGGCTCGCCCGCAGCGCCTCCAGCGCGTAGTCGGCGATGTCCGTCGTCGCGAGCTCCTCGGGCGTGCGCGACAGGATCCGCGCCACGTCGGCCGCGACGTTCCCCACCCCGATCACGGCCGCGCGCTCCTGCGAGAGGTCGAAGGTGAGGTGCCGATAGTCGGGATGGCCGTTGTACCAGGCGACGAACTCCGTGGCGGCGTGGCTCCGCGCGAGGTCCTCGCCGGGGATGCCCATGCGCCGGTCGGTCTGGGCGCCCGTCGTGTAGAGGACCATGTGGTAGTGCGCCTTCAGATCGTCCACGCTCAGGTGGCGCCCGAGCTCGACGCCGCCGAAGAATCTGAAGCGCGGGTTGGCGGCCACCTTGTCGAACGCCGCCGTCACCGACTTGATCTTCTGGTGGTCCGGGGCCACGCCCGCGCGCACGAGCCCGTACGGCGTCGGCACGCGGTCGTAGAGATCCACGTCCACCACGAGCCCGGGCTGGCGGAAGAGCTGGTCGGTGGCGTAGAAGCCCGTGGGGCCGGCGCCGACGATCGCGACGCGCAGCGGCGCTCCCTCGGTGCCGGGCCGGGTCATCTCGGCGTCGGTCTCCCGTGCTCCTCGGTGAGCTCGATCTGGAGGTTCTCGACCTCGCCCCGGTAGAGGTCGCGCTGGGCCTTGACCACGTCCCCGATCGAGATGATGCCGACCAGGCGGCCCTGGTCCACCACCGGCAGGTGGCGGATGCGCTTGTCGGTCATGGTCCGGCCGACGGACTCGAGGTCGTCCTGCGGCACGCCGACGATGACGTCCTTCGTCATCAGCGCGCTCACGGTCTTGGCGAAGACCGACGACTCCTCGCGCACCGCCGTCCGCACGATGTCGCGCTCCGAGAGGATGCCGATGGGCCGGCCTCCCGGATCTACGGCGACGAGCGCGCCGATGTTGTGCTCGGCGAGCAGCGCGAGCGCCTGCCGGATGGTCTGCTCCGGCTGGACGGTGACGACCTTGGGCCCTTTCTTGGCGAGGAGGCTCGCGATGGTCATGGAACTCTCCTTCCCGCGGAGCGGCGCCCCCCGGCGCGCGCTGGCGACTGCGATCTTACCGCCGCCGCAGACCCGCCGCCGCGCAGAGCGCGGCGAGCACGCCGTAGGCGCCGGCGATCGGCAGGGCGATGGCGCGGGGCGCGTCGGGCGCCCAGGGCAGGAAGAGCGCGCCGCCCGGCTGAGGCGAATGCATCAGGCCGACGAGGGTGGCCAGGCTGGCCGCGGCGAGCACGCCCGCGCCCAGGAGGAACCGGCGGTCGATCATCGTCACCAGGGCCCAGCCCCACAGCACCGCGGTGAGGATGAAGCCGTTGCCCAGGACGAGCAGCGTGCGGTACGTGAGCGCGGCGTCGCCGCGGAGGTCGGCCGGCGACTTCCCGAGCGATCCCAGGGCCTGGCCGAGCTCGATCAGCACGACGGCGGCCGCCACCGGGACGAACGTGAGCGCGACGGCCGGGCCGTGGCGCGGCGGCGAGGCGAGGAAGGCCTGCGCCGTGATCTCGAGCCCGATGAAGACGAGGATCGGCGCGAGTGCCGCCTCCGGCAGCAGGGCCACCAGGATCGAGAGCACGCCGACGGCGGCGCCCACCCCGATGACGAGCCCGGTGGCGAGCGTGTAGCCGGCGCGCGCGCCCATGGCCTTGTACGCCGGGTGGCCGATGTAGGGCGTGTTCTGCACCACGCCGCCGCAGAGGCCCGCGAGCACGGTGGCGAGGGCCTCGGTCAACAAGATATCGCGCGTGCGGTACTCGTCGCCCGCGGCGGCCGCGGACTCGGTGTTGTCGATGCCGCCGATCGTGGTGACCAGCGCGAAGGGCAGCGCGATCGCGAGATACGGCAGGACGTGGTCGAGCGCGTCGAGCCAGGCGAGCGTGGGCCACGGGATCGCCAGGGCCGGGGTGCCGACGGCGATCGCGCGCTCGAGCCGCCCCGTCACCCACGCGCTGCCCCAGTAGATGACGGTGCCCGCCAGCACCGCCGCGAACGCGCCGGGCAGGCCGAACGGCATCCGCACGCCGCCGAGCAGGGCGAGCAGGAGCAGGCCGAGGGCCACGAGGCCGACCAGCGGGTCGCGCAGCAGCTTGAGCATCGGCAGGAACGCGATGAGGAGCACCGCGACGCCGGCGATCGAGCCGAGCAGCGCCGCGCGCGGTACGACGCGCTGGGCCCAGTCGCCCGCGAAGGCGAGCGCGCACTTGGCGAGGCCGATGGCGATGGTCGCCGCCATGGCGACCTTCCAGGCCAGGACGGGGTCGTTGGTGGCGAGCTTCACCGGCCCCAGCACACCGAAGAGCATGGCGAACATCGTCGGCGTGTCGATGCCGAAGGGCATCGCCGTCACGTCGGTGCGCCCCGTCTTCCGCATGAGGCGCACCGCGAGCCAGGTGTAGGTGAGGTCGCCGGCGAGGACGCCCAGCGCGGTGCCGGGCACCATCCGGCCGAGCACGAGGTCGGCGGGGAAGCCGAAGACCCCGATCAGGACGGACGAGATGATGACGAGGTTGGTGACGTTGTCGAGGGCGAGGCCGAGGAAGCCGTTGAGGTCGCCGGCGGCGACCCAGCGCGCCGGGCGGGCCTCAGCGCGTGGGGACGTGGGCGGCGGTGGTGCCGGCGAGCAAGTCTCTCGCCTGTTGGCGGACGCGCGCGGCGAGGGCGGCGCACCACGCCAGCTCGCCCCGGTGCTGCGCGATCTCCGCGTAGTCGAACTCGATCAGCCCGGTGGAGTGCGGCCCGAAGCGCAGCCAGGCGCCGTAGGAGCGCCCTTCCCGCGCGTCGTCGTCGTCCAGCACCGCTTCCACGCGCGGGTTCTCACGCTTGGCGTGCGAGTTGAGGAACATCAGGAGCCAGCGCTTGACGTCGGAATAGGAGCCGCCGGAGAACATGGCCGAGATTGTAGCATCGTGATTCGATATGCGGTGACTGCGGACGGAGCGACACTAACGACGTCGCCGCGTCTCGATTTCCATCGCCTTCACGATGGCGTTGAAGACTTCGGCGTCATCTTGGATATCCTCAGGACGATCCGCGGCCGAGAATCCGAGACGCAAGAGAACCTCGCCTTTGTTCGTTTGGACGACGATCTCGGCCATGCACCTGTCCTCCTATCGTCGCTTTGCTTTGATGGCCATCCGTGCGTGCCAATCGAAGACGTCCACATAATCGA
>DASYTM010000117.1:0-5536 GCA_036002345.1 Candidatus Methylomirabilota bacterium
CAGGGCCAGCGCCATGCCGCGCTCGGCCGTGGTGCGCGCGGCGGCGATGTCGCTGGTGGCGAGCTGGCCCTCGGCGAGGTGCAGCACCCAGCGTGAGAGGTAGGCCATCACGCCCAGCGACTCCGCGCGGCGCACGCCGTCGCGCAGGAGGGCGAGCCCGTCGTCCTTGCGGTCGAGCGTCAGCAGGCAGAGGCCCAGCAGCGTGGCGGGGATCGGCTGCCACACCGTGAGGCTGGCCTGCTCGCAGATCTCGAGGCTGCGCGCCAGCGGCGCCACCGCGCGGTCCACCTGGCCGCGCGCGTGCCACACCGCGCCCGTGAGGGTCCACGCGATGGCCTGGCTGTAGGGATGCCGCGCGAAGTCCGCCTGCGCCCGCGCGCGGTCCAGGCACGCGTCGGCGCGCTCGAACTCGCCGAGGTCGGCGAGCGCCCACGCCAGCCACGCCGAGGACGCGACGTACGCCGTCGTCGCGGACACCGCGGTGTTCCCGGTGATCTCCGCGTCCAGCGCCGCGAGGTTGTCCTCGAGGACCTGGATGGCGATCCGGTGCTGGCCCTGCGCGTGATGGCTGTGGCCGAGGTAGCGCCGCGCGAGCGTGGCCAGGGCGGGATCGCCGCGCCGCTCGGCGATGCTGAGGCAGCGCGCGCCGTACTCGACGGTGCGCGCGGGCTCGCCGAGCAGGTAGTGGTAGTTCACGAGGTAGCTGTAGGCGCGGGCCAGCCGCTCCTCGTCGTTCACCTGCTGCGCCATGCTCTCGGCTTCCTTCGACAGCCGATGGATGTCGTCGAGGCGGCCGAGCTGGAGCAGGGGCGGACGCAGGTCCAGGCGCAGGTCGATGGCCAGCCCGAACGTGTCGCGGCTCTCGGGCAGGTGGCCGAGGGCAGCCAGCGCGTCCTCGTAGAACACCACGGCCTCGCGGTTGGCGGAGCGCGCCACCGCGCGCTCGCCCGCGTCGCGCAGATACTCGACGGCCTTGCCCCACGCCTCCGCGCGCAGCGCGTGATAGGCGAGGCGCTCGACCTGCTCGCCGCGGCGCTCGCCCGCGTAGCTCGTCTCCAGGGCGTCGACGATGCGCGCGTGCAGCGCGCGCCGCTGCTCCTTGAGCAGCGTGGAGTAGGCGACGTCCTGCGTGATCGCCTGCTTGAAGGAGTAGGCGAGGTCGGGCACGAGCGCGCTCGTCCGCAAGAAGTCGGCGGCTTCGAGATCGGCCAGCCCGCGCAGCACTTCCTCCGAGGGCGAGTTCGCGACGACCTGCAGCAGCGCGACGGGCACGTCGGGCCCGATGGCGGCACCCGCCTGCAAGAACGACTTGCCCTGGCGCGACAGGCGATCGATGCGCGCGGCCAGCACGGCCTGGACGCGGTCGGGAATCTGGATCGATTCCACCGACTTCCCGAGCCGGTACTGGCCACGCTCGCCCGTGAGGGCCTGCGTCTCGACGAGCGCCTGCACGGTCTCTTCGAGGAAGAACGGGTTGCCCGCGGTGTGCGTGACGAGCCGGCGCTTGAGGGGCGCCAATTCCTTCGCGTCCCCGAGGAGGGTGTCGGCCAGCGCTTCCGCGCTGTCGGCGGGCAGGGGATCGAGGCGGATCTCAGTCGACTCGCCGCTGGTCACCCAGTCGCGCCGGTGCTCGGGCCGCGCGCTGACCACCACGAGGATGCGTGCCTCGCCGAGACCCGCGGCCAGCTCCTCGATGAGCGCGTGGGTCTCGGAGTCCGCCCACTGGAGGTTCTCGACCACGAGCACGAGCGGCGCGCGCCGGCTCTCGGCGAGCAAGAGCTCGCGCACGGCCTTGAGGATCCGCTGGCGGCGCACGGTGGGCTCGAGCGTCTCCCACTCGTCGTCCTCGTTGGGCACGTTGCCGAGGGCGAGGATCGCCGACACCGCGCTGGCCAGCCGCGTGTCCAGTCCGACCATCCGCGTGGCGACCTTCTCGCGGATCCGCCGCGCGTCGTCGCCGTCCTCGACGTCGAAGTACCGGGTGAGGAGGTTTCGCACGGGCAGGTAGGGTGTGAGCGTGCCGTACGACACGCAGGCCGCCTCGTGCATCTGCCAGCCGGCGGTGGCGGCGCGGCGGGTCAGCTCCCACACCAGGCGCGACTTGCCGACGCCCGGCTCGCCGACCAGCGTGACGACCTGGCCGTGGCCCTCACGGGCGCGCCCCATCAGCCGCTCGAGGGTGGCCATCTCCGCGCCGCGACCGAGCATCGGGGTCTGCGCCCGGCCCGCGATCACGCCGAGGCTCGAGGTGATCGGCGTCGCGCGCCTGAGCTCCCACACCTCCACCGGCTCGCGCAGACCCTTGATCGGCATCGGTCCCTGCGCGGTGGCCTCGATGAAGCGCTCGGCGTGCCGGTACGTCGCGGCCGTGATCAGCGTCGTGCCCGGCCGCGCGAGCTGCTCCATGCGCGCGGCGAGGTGGGTGGTCTGGCCCACCGCGCTGTAATCCATCTGGAGGTCGTTGCCGATGGAGCGCACCACGACCTCGCCGGAGTTGAGGCCGACGCGGATCTGCACATCCACGCCGAGGCGGCGGCGGACCTCCTCCGCGCCCTGGGCCATCGCCTTGTGCATGCGCAGCGCCGCGTAGCACGCGCGCACCGCGTGGTCCTCGTGGGCGACGGGAGCGCCGAAGAGGGCCATGATGCCGTCGCCCATCACCTGGTTGACGGTGCCCTCGTAGCGGTGGACGGCCTCCATCATCCGCTCGAGTACGGTGTCGAGCAGGGCGCGCGCGTCCTCGGGATCGCGATCGGCGAGCAGCTCGAGCGAGCCCTTGAGGTCGGCGAAGAGGACGGTGACCTGCTTGCGCTCGCCGGTCAGGCGCTCGCGCGCGCTGAGGATCTTGCTGGCGAGGTGCGCGGGCGTGTACGCGTCGGGCGACTCCGCGCGCGAGATGTCCGCGGCGGGCGCCATGCGCGCGCCGCACTCGTTACAGAACTTCGCGCCGGGCTCGTTCTCGTGCTGACACCGGACACACCGCATCCTGCCAGGGTTCTCCGATCTTCGGGGGCGCGCTCGAAGAATAGTGAAGCGCGATCAGTATGCGGCACGCGCGGCGAGCGGGTCAAGGCACGCGCGGTTGCAGCCGCGCCGGAGGCGGTGGTAGCGTGGCACCCTCGAAGGAGGGGCTATGCCCGCCACGCTCACGTCCCAGCGGTTCAAGGTCGCCGACGCCTCTGCCGCCCTGGACCTCTGCTTTTCCAGGGGATGGACCGACGGTCTGCCCGTCGTTCCCCCCACCGAGGCGGCCGTCCGCGCCATGCTGGACGCGGCGAAGCTGGCGCCGGACGCCAAGATCGCCTATATCCGCGATCGCTTCGTGACCATCACCGCCGAGAAGGTCGCCATCAACGCCGTGATGGCGGGCTGCAAGCCGGAGTACATGCCGGTGGTGGTGGCGGCGGTCGAGGGGATCGGCGACGAGCGCTGGGGCTACCACGGCCCGGGCACCTCCACGGGGGGCGCGGCCGTGCTCATGATCGTCAACGGGCCGATCGCGCGCGAGCTCGACATCAACGCCGGCGACAACCTCTTCGGCCCCGGCTGGCGCGCCAACCTCACCATCGGGCGCGCGCTGCGCCTGGTCATGCGCAACGTGTGCGGCTCGATGCCGGGCCTCCTCGACCGCGGCACCGTCGGCCATCCCGGCAAGCTCTCGTACGTGATCGCGGAGAACGAGGCGCAGAGCCCGTGGACGCCGCTGCACGTCGAGCGCGGCTTCCGGCCCGAGCAGTCCACCGTCACCGTGATGGCCGCGGAGGGGCCGCACCAGTTCTACAACCAGCTCTCGCCCACCGCCGAGGGCATCCTCACCACCCTGGCCGACAACATGCGCATCTCCGGCAACGTCATGGGCCAGCCGCACTACTGCCTGGTGCTGGCCGGCGAGCACATGACGACGATCGCCGCCGACGGCTGGGACAAGAAGCGGATCCGCCAGTTCGTGTGGGAGAAGACGCAGAACTCGCACGCCCACCTCAAGCGGACGCACCGCATGTCGGGCGCGCTCGAGCCGGGCGACGAGTCCAAGATGCGCCCGCTCGTGGCCACGCCGGACGACATCCTCGTCGTCACCGCGGGCGGGCGCGCGGGCGCGTTCTCGTGTTTCGTCCCCGGGTGGTCGAGTGCCAAGTCCTCCGCAGCCTTGACGAAGGAGATCAAGCGATGACGATCGAGATCCTGGACCCCACCACGCCGGCCTCGCCGCGGCCCATCGAGTACGCGCCGCGGCCGGGCGCGCTCGCGGGCAAGCGGGTGGCCCTGATCGAGAACACGAAGTTCAACTCCGACAAGCTGCTGCAGCGCATCGGCGACATCCTCAAGGCCGAGCACGGCGTGGCGGAGTGGACGATGTACAGGAAGCACAACGCCAGTGTGCCGGCGCACGACGAGATCATCACGGCCATCAAGACGTCGGCCGACGTCGTGGTGGCCGGGATCGGAGACTGAGGGTCCTGCTCGTCGGGCAGTGTGCTCGACGGAATTCTGCTGGAGCATCACGGGGTCCCCTCGGCCTCGATCATCACCGACGTGTTCGAGAAGACCGGCCGCGCCATGGCGGAGCAGTGGGGGCTCACGCAGTACAAGTTCCTGGCCATGCCCCATCCCATCGCCAACCTGACTGAGACGGAGCTGGATCAACGCGCCCGGGAGATCGTGCCGCAGATCGTGCGGTTGCTGCTGGACGGACAGGCGTAGGCTTCCGCCCCGCGTGGTGGCTGCGTAACCGCCACGCACAGACCGTCTGGGGACCGCTCACGCGCCGGGTCGGCGTGCCGACCCGGCGCGAGCGCGTGCCCACGCCCGACGGCGACTTCGTCGACCTCGACTGGCTCGACGGGCCGCCCGACGCGCCGTTCCTCTTCGTGCTCCACGGCCTCGAGGGCTCCTGCGAATCGCACTACGTCCGCGGCCTGCTGGCGCTGGCGCACGCCCGCGGCTGGGGCGGGCTCGCCCTGAACTTCCGCTCGTGCAGCGGCGAGCCGAACCGCCTGCCGCGCTTCTATCACTCCGGCGACACCGACGACCTCGACCTGGTCGTCCGGCTCGTCGGCGAGCGGCTCCCCAACGCGCGCGTCGGGCTGGTGGGCATCTCGCTCGGCGGCAACGTGCTGCTCAAGTGGCTCGGCGAGCGCGGCGACGACGCGCCCAAGCCGGTCCGCGGCGCCGTGAGCATCTCGGCGCCGTACGACCTGGAGCGCTGCGCGCGCGTGCTCGACCAGGGGTTCCAGAAGCTGACGTACACGGCGTCGTTCATGCGCTCGTTCAAGGCCAAGGTCCGCGCGAAGGCGGGCGCGTTCCCCGGCTTCGTGGACGTGGCCGCCGTCATGCGCTCGCGCACCTTCGCCGAGTACGACCGCGCGGTGACGGCGCCGCTCCACGGCTTCGCCGACGAGGTCGACTACTGGCGGCGCTCCTCGTGCCTGGCGTACCTGCCGCGCGTGCGCCGGCCCGCCCTCCTGATCAGCGCCGTGGACGATCCGTTCGTGCCGCCCGCCGCGCTGCCCGACCCGGCGGCGCTGCCGCCGAACGT
>DASYTM010000118.1:0-4233 GCA_036002345.1 Candidatus Methylomirabilota bacterium
CCCGCGTGGCCGCGAGCCTCTACAATGGGCTGGAGCCGGCGGTGCAGGCGGCGCACCCGCCGATCGGGCGGATGCGGGCGGCCCTGCTGGCGGCGGGGGCGCTGGGCGCGCTGATGTCGGGAAGCGGGCCGACGGTGTTCGGGGTGGCCCGCTCCTACGAGCACGCGCAGCAGATCCGCCGGCGGCTGACGCGCGGGTCGTGGGACTGCTGGGCGGTGCGGACGTTAACGGGCCCCGCGGTCCGGATCACTGGTTGAGGAGACCCAAATGCTGGGGCGTGGCCGAACGGTAAGGCGCGGGACTTTGGATCCCGTTTTCGGAGGTTCGACTCCTCCCGCCCCAACCACCCTCACGGCGAGGCGGCGATGTCCTACGACCTGAAGCTGTTCACCGGAAACGCCAACCGCCCCCTGGCGGAGGAGATCGCCCAGTACCTCCGCGTGCCGCTCGCGGACGCGGAGGTCACGCGGTTCTCCGACGGCGAGGTCTTCGTGCAGGTGAACGAGAACGTCCGCGGCGCGGACGTCTTCGTCATCCAACCCACCTGCCCGCCCGTGAACGACACGCTGATGGAGCTCCTGATCATGATCGACGCGTTCAAGCGCGCGTCGGCGCACCGGATCACCGCCGTGCTGCCCTACTACGGCTACGCGCGGCAGGACCGCAAGGTGCAAGGACGCATGCCGATCTCGGCCAAGCTCGTGGCCGACCTGCTGGAGGCGGCGGGCGTGGACCGCGTGCTCGCCCTCGACCTGCACGCGGGCCAGATCCAGGGCTTCTTCAACATCCCGGTGGACCACCTGTTCGCGGGCCCGGTGGTGATGATCGACTATCTCCGGAAGAAAGATCTCCGGGATCCCGTCGTCGTCTCCCCGGACGCCGGAGGCGTCGAGCGCGCCCGCGCCATCGCCAAGCGGCTCGACGCGGGCCTGGCCATCATCGACAAGCGGCGCGACAAACCGGGGGCCGCGGTGGCCATGAACCTCATCGGCGACGTCGACGGCCACGACGCGGTCGTGATCGACGACATGATCGACACCGCGGGCACGCTCGTGCAGGCCGTGAGCGCCATCCAGCGGGAGGGCGCGCGGCGCATCCTGGCCTGCGGCATCCATCCCGTGCTGTCGGGCCCCGCCATCGAGCGCATCAAGGCCTCGCCCATCGAGGAAATCGTCGTCACCAATTCGATCCCGCTCTCGGCCGAGAAGCGCGCGGCCGGCCGCGTCACCGTGCTGACCGTGGCGCCGCTGCTCGGCGAAGCCATTCGACGGATCCACGACGAGGAATCCGTCTCGACCCTGTTCGTGTGAGACCCAGAGCCAAGGAGCCGCTACGATGAACACCCCGGAACTGATCGTCAAGCGTCGCGAGGGCACGGGCAAGGGCATCGCCCGCCGCCTGCGCCGCGCCGGCGCCGTGCCCGCCATCCTGTACGGCGGCGACGCGCCGCAAACCATCGCCGTCGACCCGCGCGACGTGCTGCGGATCATCATCGGCCACGAGGGCACCACGCAGCTGCTCTCCGTCAAGGTCGAGGGCGACGGCGGCGCGAGGATGGCCATCATCCGCGACATGCAGTTCGATCCCGTGACCGACGCGCTCGTGCACGTGGACATCCAGGAGGTCCGCGCCGACCGCGCCATCACGGTGCGGGTGGCCGTGCATCCCGTGGGCGAGGCCGTGGGTGTCCGGGAGACCAAGGGCATCCTCAACCTCGTCATGCACGAGGTGCTCGTCTCCACGCTGCCCACGAGCATTCCCGAGCGCATCGACGCCGACGTCTCGAACCTCGCCATCGGCGACGTCCTCGCCGTGCGCGACCTCAGGGCGCCGGAAGGCGTGCGGATCATGAACGATCCGGGCCAGGCCGTGGCCACCGTGTCGCCGCCGATGGCCGAGGAAGTCGCGCCGACGCCGGAGGCCGGAGCGGTTGTCACGCCGGCGGAGCCGGAAGTCCTCACCGAGCGCAAGCCGAAGGAAGGCGAGGCGGCGCCCGCGGAGGCGGAAGCCAAGGGCGGCAAGGCGCCCGCCCCGAAGAAGGCCGAGAAGGAGAAGTAAGCCGGAGGCGACGCGTTGGCCCATGTCGTGGTGGGGCTCGGCAACCCCGGCCCGGAATATCGGGACACCCGCCACAACATCGGCCAGCGCGTCGTCGAGCATCTCGCCCACCAGCTGAAGAAGGCCTGGCATCCCGAGGGCAAGGCCCTCGTGGCGCGCGGCGCCTGGCGCGGCGACACCCTCTACCTCGTCAAGCCCCAGTCGTTCATGAACGTGAGCGGCCCCGCCGTGCGGCGGATCCTGAACGCGCTCGGCGCCGGGCCCGAGGACCTGATCCTCGCCTACGACGACATCGACATGGAGCTCGGCAAGGTACGCACGCGGCTCAAGGGCAGCGCGGGCGGCCACAACGGCGTGAAGTCGATCATCGAGACGCTCGGCACCGAGGCCATCCGCCGCGTCAAGATCGGCATCGGCCGGCCCGCCCACAAATCGCAGGTGCCCGACCACGTGCTCACCACCTTCGAGCCGGACGAGGAAGAGACGGTCGCCGCCGCCGTCACCACCGCCGCCGAGCGCGTGCTCGGCCTCTTGCGCTAGACCAGCTCGCCCAGCAGGCGGCGGCCTTCCGGCCACGCGCCGTGACCGGAGTCGGTGTTGATGTGACCCGCCCCGGTCAATGTCACGAGCCGGCTGCCCCACGCGCGCGCGAACTCCGCCGCGCGCGCGGGCGTCACGTACGGGTCGTCGCTGCTCGCGACCACGATGGTGGGGAACGGCAGCCGGATCAGCGGCATCGGCGCGAAGCTCTGCACGGCCTCGACCACCATCGCCACCATCTCCACGTCGGCGGGCGCCACGAGCAGGGCGGCCTTGATCGGACGACCGCCGCCTTTCACGTGATGAGCCACCAGCGCGCACGCCAGACTGTGCGCGGCGAGCACGGGCGGTGACGCGCAGGCCGCGGTCTCGCGATCGAGGGCGGCGAGCCACTCCGCGAGCTCGGGCGCGAGCCAGTCGCGCTGCTGCACGCGGCGAAAATCCGGGGCGGAGGCCTGCCAGAGACTCTGCCAGTGCTCGGGACCGGAATCGCCGTAGCCGGGCAGCACGAGGACGGGCGTGGTCGTCATTGCGGTCCGCAGTATAGTCGGGGTGATGCGCATCCCCGCGCTACTCGCGCTCACGCTCGTGCTCGTCGCTCCCGCGGCCGCGCCGGGCCAGCCGCCCCCGCCGACCTCCACGCCCAAGCCCGGGATGAAGGCGCCGGCGATCCAGCAAGCGCCGGCGCGGCCCGAAACGGGCGCGCAGATGAAGACCGCGCCGCCGCTGATGCGCACGCCGGTGCGCAGCCGCGAGATCACGGGCGTGAACTACCTGGCGCGCGTCCCCTCCGGTCGCGAGATCGGCGGCCTCCACTACGTCGCGCGGACGCCGGGCACGCGGGAGATCACGGGTCTCAACTACGTCTCGCGCACGCCGGGCACGCGCGAGCTCACCGGCGTCGACTACGTCTCACGGGCCCCGGGAACCCGCGAGATCTCGGGCGTGGATTTCGTCGCCCGCTGACCCAACACACGGAGGCGTTCATGCTTCGACTGATCGGTGCCGGCGGCCTCGTGCTGGCGTTCGGCGTGGTCACGCTGGCGTGGGCCGATCCCGGCCAGAGCGCGAACTGCGGCGACCACATCCACGTGAAGGGCCACGTGCGCGACGCGCAGGGCGGCGGGGTCTCCGGCGCGACGCCGTTCTACGGCGAGGGGCCCATCGCCGGCGGCGGCGCGAGCGCCGGCAAGGACCTGCCGTTCCTCGTCGGCATGCCGAGCGGGTGCCTCTGCAACTTCCGCCAGCAGCCGACGGCCGGCGACGGCTCCTTCGATCTCAAGATCGAGGTCTCGCCGGATCCCCGCTGCACCTCCGCGGTGGATCGCGTGACGGTGGACAAGACGAAGCTCTACTGGCGCAAGCAGGGCGTCACGATCGTCCCGGCGCCCTGAGGGCCGGTCAGCGCCAGAGCGCGAAGCGCGCTACCTGAAAAAGAGCAGCGTCACCACGACGAAGAGCGGGACCAGGACCACGCCGCTGTAGAGCATGTAACCGAAGAACGTCGGCATGGGAACCTTCGCCTCCTCGGCGATGGCCTTCACCATGAAGTTGGGCGCGTTGCCGATGTAGGAGTTGGCGCCCATGGCGACGGCCCCCACGCTGATCGCGGCCAGCACCGCGTGCGTGACCCCC
>DASYTM010000119.1:0-18707 GCA_036002345.1 Candidatus Methylomirabilota bacterium
CCACGAGCCGCAGCGTGGACGCCATCGGGTTGCCCGCCACGGTCATGAACCGCTCGAGGCTGTAGCGGACGTCCTCGGCGGTGAGCTCGCGGCCGTTCACGGGCGGCCTGGCCTGCCATTTCACGCCGCGCCGCAGCTTGAAGACGTACGTGGTCTCGTTCGGCTGCGTCCACGACTCCGCGAGGTCACCCTCGATCTGGAAGCTGCCCGGCGCCACCGCGGGGCCCGCCTTGTGCTTGACGAGCCGGCTATGGGTGAACGCGACGGCGCTGTGCGTCTTGAAGCTCACGGTCAGCATGGGGTCGAAGTGGGGCGGGTCGAAGCCTCGCACGGCCAGCACCCCGCCCCGCTTCGGCTGCTGCGCGGGCGCGCCCCGCGGCAGCAGCGTGGCGCCGGCGGCGGCGCCCGCCAGCCCGAGCAGCGCGCGCCGCGACAGCGTCATCGGTCGAGCCAGGCCGCCATGAGCCGGCCGCCGTAGTCGTAGCCCAGGTTCGGAGTGTAGTTCTTCAGCGCGCCGTCCCACACCGCGGTGTACATCCCTCCCACCGAGGTCGTGTAGTAGACCTGCTTGGCCAGGTAGCGCTGGATGTCGTGGACGAGCTCGCGGCGCTTGGCGACGTCGACCGTCCGGCGCTGGCGCACGAGCATGTCGGCCACCACGGGATCGTTGACGTGGCTCTGGTTCTTCTGCTCGCCCGGGTAGTAGTAGCCGAACAGGTAGTTGTCGCCGTCGAGGAACGGGGTCTGCGGCCCGAAGGCCAGCGAGTCGAACTTGCCATAGAAGCACGTGGAGATGTACGCGCCGTACTCCTTGGTGTCGAGCCTGGCCTCGATGCCCACGTCCTTGAGGGACTTCACGATGAGCTGCGCGTGGTCCTGCACCACGGTGGAGCCGTACGTCGTCCAGCAGATCGAGGCGGGGAAGCCGTTCGGGTAGCCGGCGGCGGCGAGGAGGCGCTTGGCCTCCTTCGGGTCGTAGACGAAGTTCTTCGCGCCCTCGCCGAGCTGCTCGACGGGCAGCGCCCAATCCCTCAGCGCGACCGGCACCCCCGGGGGATTCGCGACGCCCGCGCCCTCGTAGAGCGTCTCGATGAGCGCCTTGCGGTCGAGCGCCATGGACATCGCCTGGCGCACCCGAAGATCGCTGAACGGCTTCTGATCCACGCGCATCGAGATGTGGTTGCCGACGTTGCCGGGGAACTCCAGCACCTTGAGGGTCGGGCGCTTGCTCTTCAGCGTGTCCCGGATCTGCACCCAGTCGGAGCGGTTGATGGTCCCGGGGAATTCCCAGCCGAGGTCGTACTTGCCGGCCAGGAACGACGCGGTGCGGGACGCGTTGTCCTCGTCCACGGTCACCTCGATGCGGTCGATCTGGGGCAGACCCGCCACGAAGTAGCCGGGGTTTCGCACGAGCGTGTACCCGATGTTGGGCCGGTAGCTGTCGAGCATCCACGGGCCGGTGCCGATGACCGAGTCGGCGGGCTTGAGGTCGCCGAACTTGTCCACGACTTCCTTGGCGACGATCGCCACCGCCATCGGGTTGGCGAGCATGTCGAGGAACCAGGCGAACGGCTCCTTGAGCGTGAACTTGACCGTGTACTTGTCGAGCGCCTCCACCCTGTCCACGGAGCGCAGCATGTAGGCATTGGCGTTGCCCTTCACCGTCAGGAAACGCTCCACGGTGTAGCGGACGTCCTCCGCGGTCACCTCGCGCCCGTTCAGGGGCGGCTTGTTGTGCCAGCGCACGCCGCGCCGCAGCTTGAACACGTAGGTCGTCTCGTTCGGCTGGGTCCAGGACTCGGCCAGATCGCCTTCCAGCGCCAGCGTGCCCGGCACCACGTTCGGTCCGGCCTTGTGCCTGAGGAGGCGGCTGTGCGTGAAGGAGTAGGCGATGTGGGTCTTGTAGGAGATCGTCTGGTCCGGATCCCAGTGCGGCGGATCCCAGAGCCGCAGGCTCAGCGTGCCGCCGCGCTTCGGCGACTGCGCGTGGGCCGCGCGCGGGGCGAGGGTAGAGGCGGCCAGCGCGGCGCCGCCGAGAGCGAGCAGGTCACGTCGGGTGAGGTCCATGAACGGGCCTCCGTCTGTCTATGAGATTCGGTCAGTCGCGAGCGAGCGCGGCGAGCACCTGGTCGAAGATGCCGAGCGTCTCGTCGACGTCGGCGTCCGTGTGAGCGAGCGAGACGTAGATCTTGTTGCTGGCCTTCACCGCGCCGCGGCGCAGGAACTCCTGGTTGAAGCGCGTGATCTTCGCCCGGTCCGCGGTGAGGGTGGCGCGGTAATCCACGATGGCGCGGTCGGTGAAGAAGAGATCGAAGACGGGCGGCTCGCCGCTCACCTGGGCGGCGACGCCGTGCTTCTTCACGGCGGCCTCGAGGCCCGCCTTGAGCCGGGCACCCGTCCGGAACAGGCGCTCGTAGGTGCCGGGCTTGCGGAGCTCGGCGAGCGTGGCCAGCCCCGCCGCCGACGCGATGGCGTTGCCGTTGAACGTCCCCGCCTGCCAGACGTAGTCCGGCGTGCCCTCCAGGGCCACGTCGAAGTGCCGCATGATCGCGGCGGGCCCCGCGACGCACGCGAGCGGGAAGCCGCCGGCCACGACCTTGCCGAAGGCCGCGAGGTCGGGAACGACCTTGTAGAACTCCTGGGCGCCGCCGTAGGCGAAGCGGAATCCCGTCACGATCTCGTCGAACACCAGCGGCACGCCGTGGCGCTTCGTGGCGCGCCGGAGTCCCTCGAGGAAGCCGGGCGCGGGCGGGATCGTGCGCTGGTAGGGCTCGATGATGACGGCGGCCAGCTCGTCGTGGTGCGCGTCGATGAGGGCCTCGCTGGTGGCGAGGTCGTTGTAGGGCGCGATCAGCACCTCGCCGTCGATGGCGTGCGGGATGCCCGCGGAGTCCACCATGGGCGCGGGAAACGCCTTCGGCGAGCGCGGCGTCACGCTCATCAGCACGTAGTCGTGGGTGCCGTGGAAGCCGCCCTCGAACTTCATGATCTTGTCACGCTTGCGGTAGGCGCGCGCGACGCGGAGCGCGAAGAAGGTCGCCTCGCTGCCGCTCCCGGTGTAACGGACCTGCTCCGCGCACGGCACGGCGGCCACGATCTCCTCGGCGAGCCGGATGGCCGGCTCGTTGACGACGAAGTACGACGTGCCGCGCTCCATCTGCTTGCCCACAGCCTCCACCACGGCCGGGTGCGCGTGACCGAGGAGCATGGGGCCGGAGCCGAGGAGGTAGTCCAGGTACCGGCGGCCCGTCATGTCGTAGAGATAGGCGCCGCGGCCCTCGCGCACGACGAACTCGAGGTCGGGCCCCGAGCGATGGCTGCCCAGGAGACCGCCGGGGAGAACACGCGCGGCACGCTGCAAGAGATCGTTCTGGTCACTCATGGATGGTGCCCTGCCTCGTTGCAAAGGTGCGCCATGATACCAGAAGCCGGCGGGGGGCTACCCGCCCGCGCGCTCGATCAGCTTCTTCGCCCGCGTCAGGTGCGGCGCGTCCACCATCTGGCCCTTGAAGCGGAAGGCGTAGGCGCCGCGCGCGGCGTGCTCGGCGAACGCGGCCACCAGCTCGCGCGCCTCGGCCACGGCGTCTTTCGACGGCGTGAAGACCTCGTTGATCACCGCGATCTGGCTCGGGTGGATGGAGATCTTGCCGGCGAAGCCCATGGCCACGCCGTCCTCGCACTCCCGGCGCAGCCCCTCGAGGTCCGCGATGTCGGTGTAGACGGTGTCGAGCGCCTCCACGCCGGCCGCGGAGGCGGCCACCGCGCACATCGTGCGCGCGTAGCGCGGGATGTCGAGGTACTGGCCGTGCGCGTCGCGCACGCGGGGGAGGCCCATGGCGGCCCCGAGGTCCTCGATGCCCCACGAGAGCACGACGATGCGCGGGCTCGCCACCGACACCTCGCGGATGTTCAGCAGCCCCTCCGGCGTCTCGGTGGCGATCAGCACGAGCCGCGTGCTGCCGTGGGGGATCCCGTGCCGGTGCTCGAGCGCGTCGAGGCTCTGCGCGATCTCCCGCACGTCGCCCGCGTGACGGGGCTTGGGCACGACGTACCCGGTGGGGCGCCCGGCGATCGTCTCGGCGAGATCGTCACGGCCGAGCCCGGTGGCGAGCGGGTTCATCCGGACCCAGCGCTCGCGCCCGGCGAAGTCGCGGCCCAGCCACTCGCGCACGATGGGCCGCGTGGCCGCCTTGAGGTCGGGCGGCACGGCGTCCTCGAGGTCCAGGATCAGGCCGTCGGCGGGCAGCGTGAGCGCCTTGTCCAGCATCCGTT
The DNA here is from genome assembly GCA_036002345.1 of Candidatus Methylomirabilota bacterium. Lineage (GTDB taxonomy): Bacteria > Methylomirabilota > Methylomirabilia > Rokubacteriales > CSP1-6 > AR12. The sequence goes on from DASYTM010000119.1 coordinate 4,273, forward strand.
GCTGGCCGCCGGGCACGAAGTGGAGCGAGCGCCGCGGCATCAGGAGACCCCTCCGAACCATTTCACCGCTCGCCTCGCCGGAGGCACCGGCTCAGCTCGCACTGCGTCTGCGCATCATGGCGTTGCGGCGCGCGACCATGACGACGTCGCCGTGCTGGTTCTTCGCGCGGTGCTCGAAGGTGACGATGCCCCACTGCGGCCGCGATTTCGACTCGCGCTTGTCCACGATCTCCGTCTCCGCGTAGATCGTGTCGCCGTGGAACACGGGCTTGGGGAACTCCACCTTGTCGAAGCCGAGATTGCCGACGGTGGTGCCGAGCGTCGTCTCGCCCACCGAGAGCCCCACCGCGATCCCGAGCGTGAGCAGGCTGTTCACGAGCGGCTTGCCGAACTCCGCCTTGCCCGCCGCGTGGAAGTCGAGGTGGAGCGGCTGCGGATTCATGGTCATGCACGTGAAGAACACGTTGTCGGCCTCGGTGACCGTGCGCCCGGGCTGGTGCGCGAAGACCGCGCCCACTTCGAGCTCCTCGAAATACTTGCCCGCCATGCGTGCCTCTCTTGTTCGTCGCTCGGTGGGCGGATGGTAACATTCCACCGGGTCATGAGCGACGTCACGCCCCCGCCCGTCGCGCCCGGCGCGGCCATCTGCGCGCGCTGCGAGAAGACGCTCACCGAGGGTGACCGCGTTCCCGCCGGCGACCGCGTCTTCTGTCGCTCGTGCTACGAGGTCCTCAAGCACGAGCTGCAGCAGGCCGCCGCCCAGCTGACCCAGGACATCAACTACCCGATGGCCACCCTCGGCGCCGTGCTGGGCGGCGCCGCCGGCGCGCTCGCATGGTGGGGCTTCACGGTGCTCACCGAGATCGGCTTCGGGCTGATCGCCGTCGTGATCGGCTTCCTCGCGGGTCACGGCGCCGTCCGCTTCGCCGGCGGCAAGCGCGGCCCGGGGCTGCAGGCGATCGCCATCGTCGTCGGCATCCTCTCGTTCCTGGTCGCCGCCTACCTCGTCAACATGACGTTCATCAACCAGGGGCTCGCGCAGCGCGGCGAGAGCTGGCGCATCCCCTTCCCGCCCCACAGCGTGGAGATGTTCTACCGGGTGGTCGCCGTGAACTTCGGCGTGATGACGCTGGTGTTCCTCGCCATCGTGGCGTACCAGGCGTGGGTGATCCCGAAGGCGCCGAAGCTCGACCTCGCCGCGTGACCGACGACGCCGCGCGCCGCGCGCGGGAGGTCGAAAACCTCCGCGCCGTCTACCAGAGCCTCCAGCCGGGCGCGAAGCCAGCCGAGCCACGCTCGCGCGTCGGACGCGGCCTCGCCGCGGGCGCGGTCGGCGGCGGACTCCTGTTCGTCCTGAGCAAGGCGAAGTTGCTCGGCCTCCTCGCCGGCCTCTTCAAGTTCAAGACGCTGGCCACCATGCTGCTCTCCATCGGCGCCTATGCGCTGGAGTGGGGCTGGGCGTTCGCCGCGGGGTTCGTCCTGCTGATCTTCGTCCACGAGGCGGGGCACGCGTTGGCCATGCGCCGCGAGGGCATCCCGGCCGGGGCGCCGGTGTTCATCCCGTTCGTCGGCGCGTTCGTCGCGATGCACGGGCACCCGCGCGACGCCGGGGTCGAGGCGCGGGTGGCGATGGCGGGGCCGATCAGCGGCTCGCTGGCGGCGTGGCTCGTGCTCGGCGCGGGGCTCGCGTGGCACCACCCGCTCCTCACGGCCCTCGGTCACACGGCCGTGCTGCTGAACCTCTTCAACCTCGTGCCCGTGCCGCCGCTCGACGGCGGCCGCATCGCCGGCGCCTTCACCCGCGGCTACTGGATCGCCGGGTACCTCGTGGGCGGCGTCGCCCTGGTGCTGACGCGCTCGCCGTTGCTCCTCATCGTGCTGATCGTCGGCCTCTTCACGCTCGTGCGGCGCTGGCGCGATCCCGTGCCCGGCTACGACGCGCTGCCGACGCGGCAGCGGGCGGCGATCGCCCTCGGGTACGCCGCGCTCGTGATCGCCCTCCTCGTCACGCTGCCGCTCTCCGACTAGCGCGTGAGCCTCTCCGCTCCCGCCCTCGCGCTCGCGAGCGCGCTCTTCTCGGCCGTCGCGACGATCCTCATCAGCCGCGGGCTCCGGTGGTACGGTCCGTACACCGGAACGTGGATCAACCTCGTCGTCGGCACCGCCTGCCTCTGGCTCGTCGTCCTGTTCACGGGCGGCATCGGCCGGCCCACCGCCCTCGGCATCGGCTACTTCGCCCTCGCCGGGCTCATCGGGACGGTCGGCGGCCGCCTCCTGCGATTCGTCAGCATCGAAGCGGTGGGGCCGTCGATCAGCGCCGCCCTGATCAACCTGCACCCGCTCGTCTCCTCCTCTCTCGCCATCGCGATTCTCGGCGAGCGGGTCACGCCCCCGATCCTCGTCGGCACGTTCGTCATCGTGGCCGGCACCACGCTCCTGTCCGTGGGCGGCCGCCGCGCCGGCGTGCGCTCGGCCCTGCTCGTGCTGCCGGTGATGTCGGCGGTCTGCTTCGGCGTGGTGGCTGTGCTCCGGAAGATCGGCCTCAGCGGCATGGCCCCGGTGCCGGGCTTCGCCGTCAACGTCACGGCGGCGCTCATCGCCTACACGGGCTTCCTCGTCACCTCCGGCCAGACCGGCGTGATGGCGTGCCGCGGCCGCAGCCTCGTGGATTTCGCCCTGGCGGGCGTGGCGGAGAACGTGGCCGTTCTGATGCTCGTCTTCGCGCTCAGCCTCGGCTCCGTCACGGTGGCGGCGCCGCTGGCGAGCGTCTCGCCGATCTTCGTCCTCGTGCTGTCGCTCTTTTTCCTGCGCGGGATCGAGATCCTGAATCGCCGCATCGTGGCGGGGACGCTCCTGATCGTGGCCGGCGTCTACCTCATCACCGCGCTGCGCTAGAACCGCTCCGGGTGGGCGGTCGTGGAGAACGGGCCGCCGATCGGTTGCGCGCACTCGACCCGGCCCGGCGCGTAGGCCACGGTGCCGGTGGCCAGGGTGAAGGCGAAGCGAAGGTGATCAGGTGGCCCGTCCGGCGAAGCCGACGCTCTGGCCGACGTCGGTACCGGGCACGATCCGCACCATCCTGCGCGGCGTCGTGGCCGGACGCGAGCGCGAGACCCGGACCGAGCGCCGCGAGCACGAGCGCGACGATCGTCGACGTCGCGAGTCACGCGCGCAGCGCGGCGCGGATCTGCGCCAGGTGGATCAGGTCGTGCTCGGCCCAGTGATTCAGGATCTCGTCCACGCGCAGGCGGCCGTACTCGGGGTGGCGGCCGGCCGCGCGGCGCTGGGTCGGCGTCAAGCGACGCCACTGCGCGACGTTCTCGGCGCGGAGCGCGTCGTACGCGGCGAGGAGAAGGCGCGGAGCGGCGCGCCGGTGGCGCAGGGCGTCGGTCCACTTCTCCTGGTCCCAGGCGACGATCGGCCCGCCGGGCTCGGCGGCGAGCTTGCGCAGGCGGAAGGCCAGCGTGACCTCGGCGTCCAGGAGGTGCCCCAGCACCTCGGTGGCCGACCACTCGCCTGGCTTGGGCCGCCGGGCGAGCCGTCCGCGCGAGGCCCGGCCGAGGGCGCGGCGCGCGGCGCGCGGCGCCGCGGCCAGCGCATTCAGGACGTTGCGGCGGCCGAGGCGGTGATGGGGCATCCGGCAGATCCGGCAGCGGGGCATGTCGCGGGTCCTCCTCCTCGCGTGTTGGCATACAATAGCGCCCCGTGACCTACGACATCGCGATCATCGGCGGCGGCATCCTCGGCCTGGCGACGGCCCGAGCCATTCTCGATCAGTCTCCCCGCACCAGCATCGTCATCCTCGAAAAAGAGATGGACGTCGCGCATCACCAGACCGGCCACAACAGCGGCGTCATCCACTCGGGGATCTATTACAAGCCCGGCTCCTACAAGGCGCGCCTCTGCGTGGAGGGCGCGCGCCTCATAAAGGCCTACTGCGAGAAGCACGACATCGAGGTCGAGACGTGCGGCAAGGTCATCGTGGCCACCTCCCAGGAGGAGCTGCCCCGCCTGCAGGCCCTCTACGAGCGCGGCGTCGCCAACGGCGTGCCCGGCGTGGCCATGATCGACGCCGCGCGCCTCAAGGAGATCGAGCCGCACGCCAACGCGCTGGCCGCGATCCACTCGCCGGAGACGGCGATCGTGGACTACAAGCGCGTCGCCGAGTCACTCACCCGCGACCTCGTGGCCTCGGGCGTGACCCTGGAGCGGAACTTCCGCGTCACGTCGATCGCGCGGCTGCGCGGCACCCTTCGCATCTCGACGGCCGACGGCCACGGCGTGACCGCCTCGCACCTCGTGAACTGTGCCGGGCTCTACTCGGACACCATCGCGCGGCTGGCCGAGGCCCCCGTGGACGTGCAGATCGTGCCCTTCCGCGGCGAGTACTACATGCTCCGGCCCGAGCGGCAGTACCTCGTGAACGGCCTGATCTACCCGGTGCCGGACCCGGAGTTCCCGTTCCTCGGGGTGCACTTCACCCGCACCATCCACGGCGACGTCGAGGCGGGCCCGAACGCGGTGCTGGCCCTGGCGCGCGAAGGCTACTCGTGGACCCACGTGCGTCCCGACGAGCTCGTGGCCACGCTGCGCTTCCCGGGCTTCCGCGCGATCGCGAAGAAGTACTGGAAGACGGGCGCGTACGAGATGTACCGCTCGCTGTTCAAGCCGGCCTTCGTGAAGGCGCTCCAGCGCCTGGTCCCCGGGCTGCGGCCGGAGGACATCCGGCCGGGCGGCTCCGGAGTGCGCGCGCAGGCGGTGACCCGGGACGGGGCCCTCGTGGACGATTTCCGGATCGTGCAGACCGCCGACGCCGTTCACGTGCTCAACGCGCCCTCGCCGGCGGCCACCGCGTCGCTCGCGATCGGCCGTCACATCGCGACGATCGCCGCCGAGACGTTCGGCCTCGCCACTCGCGCCTAGTAAAGGTCCTTCCAAGGCGAAAAACGCCTCTATTGACAAGGGTTTGCCGATCAAGTAGAGTGTCGCGGCCATGATCACCGTGCCCGCGCGACGCGTCAAGCAGTTCGGTGTGGAGTTCTACCAGGCCGGTCTCTCCGCCAAGGACATCGATCGCCTCGTGAAGTTCGAGGTTCTCGGGTACTCCGGCGCGGAGGAGCGCGACCCAGTCAAGGGCAAGCAGCGCAAGACCCCCGCGTCGCGCTCGCGCGTCAACTGGGACAGCCTCGAGAAGCGGATCAGCGAGAGCGAGAACGCCTACCAGCGTCCGATCATCCGCCGGAAGATCGACGAGCTGGCCGCGTACTACCGCGAGTGCAAGGACGCCGCGACGCTGCCCGCGATTCCCGGCGCCGTGATCATCACGTCGGAGAAGCGCTTCACCTTCACGCCGATCGCCGGGCACCACGACCTCGGGCTGCTCCAGATCCCGGAGGAGCACGGGGTGCTGCGCGTGCTCGACGGCCAGCACCGGCTGCTCGCGCTCCACTCGCTCAGCCAGACGGGCGACGCCATGGGCATCGAGGTGCCCGCCGTCCTCTTCGACTCGCTCGACGCGCGCCAGATCGTCGAGCTGTTCGTCACGATCAACGCCAAGCACACGCGGCTGAACCCCTCGCACATCATCAGCCTCGCCGGGCGCAAGCTCTACCCGGATCCGAACCAGGCCCTCGCCCACGACGTGATCCGCTCGCTCAACGAGGACGACACCTCCCCGCTCGTCGGCGAGATCAAGATGCTGGGCACCGGCCGCGGGCGCGTGAGCCAGGCCCCGCTGGCCGAGGAGATCGTGGACCTGCTGGAGACGGTGGAGAAGATCGGCGGCGGGGCGCGCATCCAGGAGCTGCGCCAGCACGCCAAGCGCTTCTTCCTGAACTACATGAAAGCGCTGTCCACCACGTTCCCTTCGGCGTGGGCGGGCCGCAAGTACTCGATCAAGACGGGCGCCGCGCTGCGTGCCTTCATCCGCGCCGCGCCCGACGTGATGGCCCGCGCCAAGGAGCTCAAGCGCGAGCCGTTCGACCTCACCGGCATCCGCGAGGCCATCAAGCCCTGGGGCGAGCGCATGCGCGACCGGCGCTTCGAGACCGAGGGTGAGTGGAAGCTCAAGCTCGCGGGCGGCACGCGGGGGACGGTCGAGGTGCTCACGCGCGAGCTGCGCGAAGCGCTCCGTTAGTCCGCGACATTCCAAAGAAATCTCGCCTTCCTCGGCAGCAGCCAACCGCGGAACGCCTCGGACGGTGTTTGAGTCGATGGCGGGAGGGCCGGCGAGCGTCTTTCTCGATGGAGCGGGGTGCGACCGGAAACGGCCGCGAAAGGGGAAGGACGCAATGAGCAACGGAACGATGCGGAAGGTCCTCGAGAAGCGGCAAGGTCCCGTAGCGGCGCTTGTCCTCCTGGTCGCCGTCGTCGTCGTCTTGTTCCAGCCCCTCCCGGCGTTCGCATCATGCAGGTTCACCATCGTGTCGAGCAACATCGCGGGGCTGTACGTGGGGCAGCAGATCACGGTGAACCCGTGTCAATACGTCGTCAGCACGGGAACGGTTCAGGCGACCGGCCAGGCGACCACCGTTCAGATCTTGCTGCAGCTGGGGCAGGTCCCTTCAGCGGCCAACCAGGCAGCGGTGGCCATCAACCCCAACACCGGGGTGGTGACGTATAGCAATGTCACCACGGGCCAGGCCGTCACGCTCACAGTTTCCACCAACGGGACCGCGCCCACCCTCGCGTCGGCCGCGCTGGCGCCCGGCCAGGTGGTGGGCGGAAGCCCGGCAACCGGCACGGTGACGCTGAATCAAGCGGCGTCGGGCGAGGGGACGGCGGTCACGCTCGTGAGCGCCGACACGACCGCGGCGACCGTGCCCGCGAGTGTCACGGTCCCGGCGGGCCAGACCAGCGGGCCCTTCACCGCGACGACCGCGGCGGTCGGCGCGGACAAGAACGTCACCATCTCGGCCACGGCCGCGGGCGTGACGAAGACCGTGACGCTGACCGTCGTGGCGGCGCGCCCGCTGTCAATGAGGCTGCCGACGAATCGCATCGTTGGGGGGGGATCCGTGCAGGGTTCCGTGACCCTGACTGGGCCGGCACCCGCCGAGGGACTGGCCGTGACGCTCGCGAGTGCCGACCCGACCGCGGCGACCGTGCCGGTCAGCGTGACGGTGCCGGCGGGCCGGACCAGTGCGCCCTTCACCGCGTCGGCAGCGGTTGTGGACGCAGACAAGACGGTTGAGCTCTCGGCCACGGCGGGCGGCGTGACGAAGGCGGTCAAGCTGGTCGTCACGCCGCTGTCGCTCGCCGGCGTGGGGCTGAAACCGAACCGCGTCGGCGGCGGGGCCTCGGTGATGGGCAACGTCATGCTCAACGGCCCGGCGCCGTCTGGAGGCCTGACGGTCACGCTCTCGAGCGCCGATACCACCGCGGCGACCGTGTCGGAGAAAGTCACGATCGGGGCCGGGCAGACCAGCGCGCCCTTCACCGTTGAGAGCAAGACCGTCAAGGCGCAGAAATCGGTCGTCATCACCGGTTCCGCGGGGGGGAAGAGCAAGGCGGCCACCCTGATCGTCGAGCCGGGCCCTGCGCGGCGGTGAGTGGTGCTGTTGAGGCCGGGTCGCGGTTCTACCAGCGGGAGCGTGGGGATCTATCCCGGCTGACGAGCTAGTCAGGCAAGCGGCTCACTCGCTCCAGGCGAAGTTCACGGCGAGGATGTCGAAGGTCTTCTTGCCTCCCGGCAGCTGCGCGGTGACGTTGTCGCCGACGCGCTTGCCGATGAGGGTGCGCGCGAGGGGCGAGAGGATCGAGATGCGGCCCTTGGCGGGGTCGGCCTCGTCGGAGCCGACGATCCAGTAGCGGACCTCCTTGCCCGCTTCGTCCTCGAGGCGGACCGTGGATGCGAACGTGACGCGGTCGCCGCCCTTGGGCGGATCGATCACCTCCGCGCCGTTGACCTTGCCCTCGAGATCGTTGATGCGCCCCTCGATGAACGACTGCTTCTCGCGCGCGGCGTGGTATTCCGCGTTCTCGGAGAGGTCGCCGTGGGCGCGCGCCTCGGCGATGGCCTTGATGATCCCCGGGCGCTCCACGCGCTTGAGGCGATCGAGCTCGTCGCGCAGGCGCTCGAAGCCCGTCCGCGTCATCGGGGTGCGCTGGGTCGACATGGACGCGATTCTACCGCCGACCGGCGCTCAGGAACGCTTGGGCGCGCCGTGCACTTCGACCTTCGCGGCCGCGCGCGCCTGGCTCACCCACGACTCCCACGCCTGGCTCTGCTTCTGCGTCAGCACCTCGCGCTGGAGCCGCTCGCGCTCGGTGGCGAGGTCGGCCATGTTCGGCGCGACGCGCTCGAGCACCTTGAGCACGTAGAAGCCCTGCGTCGACTTCACGGGCGCGGTCACCGTGCCCGCGGTGGCCTGCAGCGCGGCGAGCTGCACGTCGCCCGGCAGCCGCTCCGCCGGCTTGCTGCGTGAGAAGCGCTGCGTCTCGTCCGCCTGCGCGCCCGCGCTCTTGGCCGCCGCCGCGAAATCGCCGGTGCGCGCCTGCGTGGCCAGCTTTTCCGCCCGCTCGAGCGCGGCCGCTTCCGCCTTCTGCCGCTTGACGGCTGCCACCACCTTGTCGCGGATCTCGGCGAGCGGAGGGACGCCCGCGGGGATCGTCTCGATGGGCTTCAGCACGACCCAGCCCGCCGGCGTCTTCACGGGCGGCGAGACGCCGCCGAGGCTCATGCCGAACGCCGTGTCCGCCAGCGAATCGGCGGCGGCGAGCATCGGCAGGCGCTCGGTCTTGGCCATCGTGGTCTCGATCGGCGTGAGCCCCAGGCGCTTGGCCTCCGCCATGAAGTCCTTGGCGCCGGCCAGCGCCGTCTTCACCTCGTCGGCCTTCGTCCGCGCCGCCTTGTCCGCGCCCTCGGCGGCGAGCCGGTCGCGGATCTGCGCCGCCACCTCCTTGAGCGGCTTCTTCGCCGCCGGGCGCGTGTCGAGCACCTTGATGGCATGGAAGCCGAAAGGCGTCCGGACGGGCTCGGCGGTGATCTCTCCCTTGCCGAGCTTGAACGCGGCGTCCTCGAAGGTCCCAATCATCTCGCCCCGCTTGAGGAAGCCGAGGTCCCCGCCCTTGGCCTTGCTGCCCGGGTCCTCCGAAACCTCGGCCGCGAGCTTCGCGAAATCCTCGCCGGCCTTGGCGCGGCGGATCACGTCGACGACCTTCGCGCGGGCCCTGTCCTCCGCCTCGCTGCCGCCCGTCTGGGGAACCGGCACCAGCACGTGGGCGGCGTGCACCTGGGGCGGACTCTCCCACTCCTTCGCGTGCTCCGAGTAGTACTTCTCGACCTCGGCCTCGGCGATCTCGGGCCGGAAGTCCTTGGGCACGACGGTCACGTACTGCACGCGGCGCCGCTCGAGCTGCCGGAACTCCGCGGGGTGGGCGGTGAGGTACGTCTGCACCTCCTCGTCGGAGGCGGCGGCGGCCGTGAGCAGCGGCGCCGTTTCCACCAACGCCCACGCCGCGCGCACCTCCTCGCGGCGCAGCGTGAAGGCGCGCTCGAGCTCCGGCTCGGAGACCTTGACGCCGCTCTTGATGGTGTTCTCGACCTTCATGCGCGTCAGCTCGCGGCGCACGTCGTTCTCGAAGCTCGCCGCGCTCATCCCGCGCCGTTTGAGATATTCCTGATAGAGCTTCAGCGAGAAGCGCCCGCTCTCGGAGAAGGCGGGCACGGCCTGGATCTGCGCGTTGAGCTCCTCGTCGCCGACCTCGAGCCCCTCGGCGCGGGCGCGCTGCACCACCACGGCCTCCTGGACGAGGTCGTTCACGGCCTGCTGGGGCAGGCCGAGCTGCTCGGCCAGCGCCGCGGAGAACTTGTCGCGGTAGACGCGCGAGTAGGCGTCCATGTACGCCTGGTAGCGCCGCTGCCAGCGCTCCAGCGGGATGGGCTCGCCGTTGACGGTGGCCACCGCGCCGTCCGCGCGGCCGGGCCCGCCGCTCATCGAGCCGACCCACACCGACGTCGCCACGAAGGCGACGATGACGAGCAGAAGACCGATCTGCAACATCCTGCGATACCGGCGCATCACCGTGATCATCGAAACTCCTCGAAGGCTGGGCGGCTACTCGTCGCGGTCGGGCGCCGCGAGGCGGGGCGCGGGGGCGCCCTCCTCGGGCACCACGCGGCGGGCCACCGTGATGAATCCCGTATGGGCCACCATGCGGTGGAACGGCCGCACGGACGTGCCCTCGATATTCCATGGACGAAACAGCGTCTCGAACGTCTCCACCAGCGCCCACTCGCGCCCGCGGTTGAGCGCCTCGGCGGTCTGATGCGACTGGATGATGGTCGGGACGTAGGAGAGGAAGATGCCGCCCGGCCGCAGCACGCGCGCCAGGGCCTGGGTGAGCCGCCACGGCTCGGGCAGGTCGAGGAGCACGCGATCCACCGGCTCCTCCTCGCCGAGCCCCTCCTCGACGGGGCCGAGGCGCATGGTGAGGTTGGTCACCTCGCCGCAGCGCATGTGGATGTTGGCGAGCGCGCGGCGCGCGAACTCCTCGCGCTGCTCGAAGGTGATCACGCGCCCCTCGGGTCCCACCGCGCGCAGCAGCGCGAGCGTGAGCGCGCCCGAGCCCGTGCCCGCCTCCAGCACGCGGCAGCCCGGGTACACGTCGGCCCAGAACAGGATCATCGCGAGGTCCTTGGGATAGATCACCTGCGCGCCGCGCGGCATGTCGAGCACGAACTCCGCCAGCGTCGGGCGCAGCGCGAGGTAGCGCAGGCCCATCGACGATCGCACCCACGAGCCCTCGGGCTGACCGATGATCGCGTCGTGCGAGATCCAGCCGCGGTCGGAGTGGAAGGTCTCCGACTTCCTCATGAAGAGCAGGTGGCGCTTGCCGCGCTGATCGATGAGCAGCACCTGCTCGCCGTCCTGGAGCGGAAGCTCTTTCATTGGACCGGGTGCCGCCAGCCCGGCTCGAGCCGCGGGTGGCCTGGTCCAGATGCGGTGTGGCTCCGTGCGCCCCTGCGCGTTTTCATTTATCGCGCGGCGCCGGCAGGAAGCGGGCGGCGACGAAGGCCCCGAGCGGCGTGAGCGCGCTGGCCGCGAGCGCGACGGGCAGCCCGTAACGGTCCGCCACCACGCCGAGCGCGGCCACGCCGAGACCGCCCGTGCCGAAGGCGAAGCCCACGATGAGCCCGGAGGCCATGCCCGTGTGGCGCGGCAGATAGGCCTGGGCGAGGACGACCGACAGCGAGAAGCTCGCCGTGAGGACGGCGCCGAACAGCGCGAGCAGCACGATGGCGAGCGTGCCGCGCGTGGCGAGGAAGAGCAGGCCGAAGGGCACCGCCGCGAGCAGACCCCACTTCATCAGCGCGCGCGGGCCCCAGCGGTCGGCGAGCGGCGCGATCAGCACCGTGCCAAGGGCGCCGGCCCCGAGGAACACGAACAGGAGCGCGCCCACCGTGCTCGGGTCCGCCTGCAGATAGTCCACGTAGTAGAAGGGCATGAACGTCGTGAACCCGAGGCTCGCGCCCGCGCGGAGCATGACGACGAGGATGAGCAGCGCCATGGCCCCGGGCATGTTCTCGCCGCGCCCGGCCGCCTTGGTGGCCCGCGCCGCCGTGGTGGCCGTCGTGAACGACGGCAGCGCCGCGAACAGCGCGGCGCCGACCAGCAGCGGCGGCACGGCCACGGCCAGCGTGCCGCCGAGCGACCACGTCGTGACGAGGAAGGTGGCGAACAGCGGGCCGAGCGCGATGCCCACGTTGCCGCCGAGCGAGAAGTACGAGATCGCCGTGGCCCTGCGGTCGCCCCCGACGCCCGTGGCGGTGCGATAGCCCTCCGGATGCCAGGCGGCGACGCCGAGGCCCATCACGATGACGAGAAACACGAGGCTCGTGTAGCCCGGGGCGAGCCCGGTGAGCGCCATGCCCGCGCCGGCCACGACCACGGACGCCGGCAGGATCCAGCGCCGCATCGTCTGGTCGGCGAGATAGCCGAAGAGCGGCTGGAGAAGCGACGCGGTGAGGTTCGCGGCGAGCACGATCGTCGCCACCTCCGCGTAGGAAAAGCCGTGCGCGCTCTTGAGGAACGGCAGCACGGCGGGCAGCGTGCCCTGCGTGAGATCGACGGCGAAGTGGCCGAGGGCGAGGAGCCCGATGAGTGTCGCGTGCGGGCGAACGCGCTCGGCGGTGGTCGGGAACGGGACCGCGGCCGCAGTCGCAAGGGCCGCGGGCTTCGAATCAGCCATGACCTACCAATGGTACACTACCGATGCGACGGAGACATCACGCCCGATGAAAATCCGCGCCCTCGGTCACGTTTCTCTCTTCGTCCGCGACCTCGAGGCCACGCGGCGCTTCTATCGCGACCTGCTCGGGCTCGCGGAAACCGGCACCGGCAAGGACGGCCGCATCGTCTTCTTCTCCGCCGGCGCGCGCCATCACGATCTGTCGTGCGAGCTCGCGCGCGCGCCGGGACCCGGGCCGCAGCCCAAGGGCGTGCCGGGCCTCTACCACGTCGCGTTCGAGGTCGGCGAGACGGCGGACGAGCTCGCGGCCGCGCGCCGCGACGTCGTCGCGCGCGGGCTCGAGCCGTTCGGCGAGTACGCGAACGGCTTCTGCGTGCGCGACCCCGACGGCCACGAGGTGGAGCTCTACGTGGAGACCGCGCGCGTCAGCGGGAGACGGTGAGGCGCTCGCGGCCGTAGTGGTCGGCGTCGACCCACGGCCGGCCCTCCGCGAAGCGGCTCGCGCGGAACGGGCGGAGGTCGGCGGTCTTCGGCGCGCCCGTCACGATCCATTCCGCCAGGCAGCGCCCGATGGCGGGCGCGGTCTTGAACGACGTGCCCGAGTCGCCGAGCATTCCCCAGAGGCCCTCGGCGGCCGCGAGGCGGTCGATGATCGGCCGGCCGTCGGCGCTCATCATGATCATCCCCGCCCAGCCGCCGCGCATGGGCGCCTCCGCGAAGACCGGCAGCCGCGCCGCCAGCGCCTCGCGACAGTCGGCCACGTACGCCGCGTCCACGCCCTCGTCGTACGTCTCGGGATCCGCATGCGCCACGCCGAGCTCGACGCCGATCAGCGTGGCGGCCGCGCCCTCGGGGCGGAACCACGCCTTGCGCGTGGCGTCGATCACGGCGGGATGGCGCTGCGCGAACCCGGCCGGCCAGCGGAAGATCGAGACCTGGATGCGGAACGGTGTGAGCGGATAGTCGAGGCCGAGCGGCGCCAGGAGCGGCGGCGTCCACGCCCCGGCGGCGACGACGACGGCACGCGTGGCCACACGGCCCGCGGTGGTCTCGACGCCCGTCACGCGGCCGCCCTCCACGACGAGGCCGAGCGCCTCGCAGTGCGTCTGGATGGTCGCGCCGCCGCGTCGCGCGGCCTCCGCGAAAGCGAACGCGGTCGCATTGGGATCGGCGAAACCCGAGCCGGGCTCGTAGGCAGCCGCGCCGACCCCGGCGAGATCGACGCCTGGCACGAGACGCCGCACGTCCTCCAGCTCCACTTCGCGTGTCTCGACGCCGAGGGCCTGCTGGCGCATGACGTTGCGGCGGAGGGCGCCCTCGTACTCGGGGGCCACGAGCTGCACAAAGCCCACGGGCTCGAAGCCGCACGGGGCGCCGACGATGGCCTCGAAGTCGCGGAAGACCTGGAGGCTCGCCAGGGCGAGCCGGGTCTCCGCCTCGTTCGTGTAGTGCATGCGCACGAGGGCGCCGGACTTGCCGGTGGCGCCCGCGGCGAGGTGGCGGCGCTCGAGGAGGAGGACGTCGCGCACGCCGAGCTGCGTGAGCCAGAACGCCGTGCTGGCGCCGTTGACGCCACCGCCGATGACGACGACGTCGGCCGTGCGCATGGTGGCGCGGATTGTAGCACCGGGGGCGACCCTTGACAGGCGGACCCGGGTGCCCGCAAATAGCAGCACTTTCCCGGGAGGTGCCTCATGAGCGGTCTCACCCGTCGCGACCTGCTGAAGGCGGCCGGCGTGGCCGGCGCCGCCGCCGCGCTGCCCTCGGCGCTGGCCGGCCCCGCCGCCGCACAGACGACCGGCAAGCGTGAGCTCGTCGTCGCCCAGGGCGGCGACATCTCGAAGTTCGATCCGCACTTCAGCACGTCCGCCAACGACATCCGGATCTCGTTCAACCTGTTCGACAACCTGATCGTGCGCCATCCCGACGGCAAGCTGCACCCGTCGCTGGCCACGGACTGGAAGCTGACGAACCAGACCACCTGGACGTTCAAGCTCCGGCCGGGCGTGAAGTGGCACAACGGCGATCCCTTCTCGTCCGCCGACGTGAAGTACAGCCTGGAGCGGACGTGGGATCCGAACGTCAAGACGCGCGTGAACACCGTGTTCACGACCATCGACAAGGTGGACGCGCCGGACGCCAACACCGTCGTCTTCACCACCAAGAAGCCCGATCCGCTCCTCCCGGCCCGTCTGGCCTTCTACGGCGGCCAGATCGTGCCGAAGAAGTACCTCGAGGCCGTG
>DASYTM010000120.1:0-12698 GCA_036002345.1 Candidatus Methylomirabilota bacterium
CCGAGCCCACGAAGCCCATCTGCCCAGCGGCCAGCGCGAGATTCAGCAACGCGTGCGCGTTGGCGGTGCCGTTGGTGTGCTGGGTGATGCCCATGCCCCAGATCAGGCACGAGCCGGCAAACGGAGGCTTGGCATACCAGCGCGCGGCCTGCGCGATGTCGTGCGCGGGCACGCCGGTCATGCGTTCGGCGTACTCGAGCGTGTAGGTCTCGAGCGACCCGCGCCAGGCGTGGAAGCCCTCCGTGCGCTCGCGGATGAAGCGCTCGTCGGCGAGCCCCTCGTCGATGATCACGCGCGCCATCGCGTTGAAGAGCGCGACGTCGGTGCCCGGCCGCTGCGCGATCCAGAGGTCGGCCTGGTCGCAGAGCTCGACGCGCTTGGGGTTGACGACGACCAGGCGCGCGCCGCGGCTGACCGCGCGGCGGAAGCGCACGGCGATGACGGGATGGTTGGCGGAGGCGTCGGCGCCGACCACCATGAGGCAGCCCGCTTCCTCGTAGTCCACGTACGAGTTCGAGGTCGCGCCCGAGCCCATGGAGGCGAGCATGGCCTCCACCGAGGGCGAGTGGCAGAGCCGCGTGCAGTGGTCCACGTCGTTGGTGCCCATCACCACGCGACAGAGCTTCTGCACGAGGTAGCCGTCCTCGTTGGTGGCTTTGGCGCTGGCCAGCGCGCCGAAGCTCCCGCGATTGCGCGCGAGCCCGTCGGCGGCGGTGTCGAGCGCCTCGTCCCACGAGACCTCACGCCAGCGGCCGTCGCGCTTGACCATCGGCGTGGTGATCCGGTCCTTCGCGTGCACGAAGCCGGTGGCGAAGCGGCCCTTGACGCAGAGCATGCCCAGGCTGGAGTCGTTGCCGGGCGCGTCGTCGGCCATGAGGGCCAGGCGCCCGTCGTCGCGCACCTTCAACTCGATCCCGCAGCCGACGCCGCAGTAGGGGCACGTGGTCGACACGCTCTTGACGATCTTCGCGGGTGTTTCCTTGGGCCGCAGCGCGCCCGTCGGGCACGTGGCCACGCACTGGCCGCACGAGGTGCACACGGAGGACGCCATCGGCCCGTCGGCGAAGACGCCGACCTTGGTGGCGTGGCCCCGGCCCAGCAGCGCGATGGCGCCGATCTGCTGGACGTCGTCGCACGCGACGGCGCAGCGGCCGCAGAGGATGCAGGCGTCGCGGTCGAGGACGAAGAACGACTTCGTCGCGTCCACCTCGTAGCCGTGGAGCGGCGCCCACGACGGCTCCAGGCGGCCGTGGCGCGCGACGGCGTCGCCGAGCTGACCGAAGCCATTGTGCTCGTCTCTGTGGGTCAGCATCGAGCGCGTGAGGTCGAGCACGGTCGAGCGCACGCGCACGGCCTCGGGATGCTGCGTGTCCACCACCATGCCGTCGCGCGCGGGCAGGTGACACGCCGCCGGCGTCCCGCGCTGGCCCTCGACGTGGACCAGGCAGGTGCGGCACGCGCCGAGCGGAGCGCGATCGGGATCCTTGCAGAGCTGGGGGAGCGCGATGCCGAGGCGGTTGACGGCGTCGAGCACCGTCGCGCCGTCGGCGACTTCGACGCGGCGTCCGTCGACGGTGACGTTCATGGGCGCCTCATGATACGCCGAACTCCCGCGGGAACTCGCCGAGCCCGGACAGCACGGCGAGCGGCGCGGCCTGGCCGAGCCCGCAGAGCGAGGCGAGCTGGACGGTCTCCGCCAGCGCGCGCACGCCCTCCACGTCGGGCGTGGCCGCGTCCAGCATGGTGAGCATGCGCGCCGTCCCCTCGCGGCACGGCGTGCACTTGCCGCACGACTCGCGCGCGTTGAACGCGAGCAGCGTGCGCACCGCGCCGCGCACCGCCGCCGCGTCGCGCAGGGCCACCACGCCGCCCGTGCCCGGGTTGACGGCGCCGCGCGGGATCAGCGGCTCGTCGAACTGGCGCGGGTGCACCACGCTGCCCGAGGGCCCGCCGACCACGGCGGCCGCGACGCCGGCGCCGCCGCCGAGCTCGGCGATGAGCGTGCGCAGCGTGCAGCCGACCTCCATCTCGACGACACCGGGCCGGGCCAGGTCGCCGGAGAGGCCGAAGAGCTTGGTCCCGCGCCCGCCGCCGAGGGCGGCGAAGGCGGCGCCGCCGCGCGCGGCGATGGGGACCACGGCGAAGAGCGTCTCGACGTTGTTGATGACGGTCGGCTTGCCGAAGAGCCCGGACTCCACGGGGAAGGGGGGGCGCGTGCGCGGCATCGCGCGCTGGCCCTCGATCGACTCGAGCAGCGCGGTCTCCTCGCCGAGCACGAAGCCACCCGCGCCGCGCCGGATCTCGACCGCGAGCGAGAGCTCGGATCCGAGCACGCGCTCGCCGAGCAGCCCCCAGTCGCGCGCCTGCGCCGCCGCGACGGCCAGCCGCTCGGCGGCGAGGTTGGCCTCGCCGTGGACGTAGAGGATCGCGCGCGACGCGCCGGTGGCGTACGCGGCGATCAGCGCGGCCTCGAGCAGCCGGTGCGGATCGCCCTCCATCAGGTGGCGGTCCTTGAAGATGCCGGGCTCGCCCTCCTCGCCGTTGACGACGAGGTACTTCGGCGCGCCGGCGGCCGCGCGCGCCGCCGCCCACTTCACGGCCGTCTGGAAGTACGCGCCGCCGCGGCCGGCGAGCCCCGCCGCGCGGATCTCCTCGATCACCGCCTCGGGGCGCCCGTCCTCGAGCACGCGGGCCAGCGCGCCGTAGGTGCCGTGGCGGAGCGCGTCGGCGATGTCGTAGGGATCGGCGAGCCCGCAGCGCTCCGTGAGCACGCGGCGCTGGGCGGCCATCCAGCCCGGGTCGGTGGCGAAGTCGCGCTCGGCCATGTTGGCGCCCAGCGCGTTGAGCAGGCGGGGCACGGCCTCGGGCGTGACGCCGGTGGCGGTGATCGGCGGCTTGCCGTCGCGCAGCGCCTCGACGACGGGCGCGCCCCAGCACATGCCGTTGCAGCCGGCGGCCACGACGGTCCACGCCAGCCCGCGCCGCTGGACCTCCACGCGCAGCGCCTCGAGCGTCTCGCCCGCGCCGACGGCGAGGCCGCACGTGCCGACGCCGACGGCCAGCCGCGCGCCCGTGCGCCGGCGCTCCGCCTCGCGGCGCAGCATCGTGAAGCGCGCGCCCGGCGAGCCCGACGTGGGCGGCGTGGCGGGCGGGCCGCCACGGCCCGTGAGCGGCGGCGGCGCCGCGTGCGAGGCCGGCGCGGCGAGCAGCGCGTCGAGCCGGTCGGCCGTGACGCGCCCGCGGTACGCGTGGTCGGCCTCGACCACGGGCGCCACGGCGCACGCGAACGCGCAGTCCATGGCCTCCAGCGTGATCGCGCCGTCGCGCGTCGTCTCACCCGCGCGCACGCCGAGCCGGCGCTCGCAGCGCGCGAGCAGGTCGTCGCCGCCGCGCGCGCCGCACGCCACGCCCGTGCACACGCGCACGATGCGCGCGCCGGGCTCGGCCAGGCGGAGCTCGGGATAGTGGCTCGCCACGCCCCAGACCTCGCTCTTCGGCACGCGCAGATGGGCGGCGACGGCCGCCAGCGTCTCGGGCGAGAGCCAGCCATCGGCGTGCTGGGCGGCCTGGAGCGCCGGCAGCAGCCACGTTCGCTCGCGGGGAAAGTGGGAGACCGCGTCCGCGACGGTCATTTCGCGTCAGCGTATCATCGTCGGGCGCGGCGCGGCTACGCGACGCCGACGTGGAGCGCGATCGTGCCGAGGCCCAGGCGCCGGTAGCGCACGTCGCGCAGGCCCGCGCGCCGCATCGCCTCCGCGAGGCCCTGCGGACTGACGAAGCGGTCGACGGACGCGGGCAGGTAGGTGTACGCCGCGCGGTCGCCGGCCACGAGCGCGCCGACCGCGGGCACGACGTGGCGGAAGTAGAGCCTGAAGAGCCGGTCCCAGCCCGGAATCGCGGGGGGCGTGATCTCCAGCGCCACCACGAGGCCGCCCGGCCGCGTCACCCGGCGCATCTCGGCGAGTCCCAGGGCGAGGTCGCCCAGGTTGCGCAGGAGGAACGCGGAGGTCACCGCGGCGAAGGCGCCGTCGCGGAACGGCAGCGCGAGCGCATCGGCGGCGAGCAGCGGGACGCGGCGCTCGCCGCGGCGCGCGAGCTTCGCGCGCGCCTCCGCGAGCATGCCCTCGGAAAAGTCCACGCCCACGATCGTGCCCTGGGGCCGCCACTCGCGGATGGCCAGCGCGAGATCCGCCGTGCCCGTGGCGAGGTCGAGCACGAGGCCCGGCGGCGCCGCGGCCAGCGCGGCGGCGGTGCGCCGGCGCCACGCGTGGTGACGGCCGCCCGTCATGAGCGAGTTCATCACGTCGTAGCGCTGCGCGATGCGCGTGAACATCGCGCGCACCTGCGCGCCGTGCTCGGCGGGGGTTACCACCAGAGCCCGCCGATCACCGAGGCCAGCACGATCAGCGCGATGTAGCCGTTGACGTTGAAGAACGCGACGTCCAGGCGCGACAGGTCGCGGGGGCTCACGAGCGAGTGCTCGTAGACGAGCAGGGCCACCACGGCCAGCCAGCCGATCCAGTACGCGGGCCCGAGCGCCAGCATCACGCCGAGCAGCGCGAAGGCCGCCGCCGTCAGCGCGTGGCAGACGCGCGCCGCGGCGAGCGCGGGCGCGATGCCGAAGCGCGCGGGGAACGAGTGCAGCCCGTGCGCCCGGTCGAAGTCGACGTCCTGGCAGGCGTAGATGAGGTCGAAGCCCGCGATCCACACCGTCAGCGCGAGCCACAGCACGAACGCCGGCGGCTCGAAGGCGCCGCGCACGGCGAGCCAGCCGCCGGCGGCGGCGATGCCGTCGGTGAAGCCGAGGATCCAGTGCGAGGTCCAGGTGAAGCGCTTCGTGTAGTTGTAGCCGACGAGGAACAGAAGCGCGAGCGGGGCCAGGACGAAGCAGAGCCAGTTGAGCATCCACGCCGCCACGAACATCAGCACGGCGCCGCCGAGGGCCAGCGCGCGCACCTCGCCGACGCCGAGGAGCCCGCGGGGCAGGTGGCGCGCGGCCGTGCGCGGGTTGGCGGCGTCGATCCAGCGGTCCACCACGCGGTTGGTGGCCATCGCGCACGTGCGCGCGCCGACCATGGCCGCCGTGACCCAGCCCACCGTGCGCCAGCCCGGCCAGCCCCCGGCGGCCAGGACCACGGCGATGTAGGCGAACGGCAGCGCGAACACCGTGTGCTCGAACTTGATGGCGTCGAGCAAGTGGCGCGCTCTAGAGGCCGTATTCTTTCCAGCGCCGCGTCACGAGGCCGCGTACCTCGTCGCTCATGCGGATCTCGTCCGGCCACGGCTGGGTGACCTCGTCGAGCGGGCCCTTCTCCGTCGCGTCCACGCCGAGCTTGCCGCCATAGCGGTGGCGGAGCGCGGCGTGGTCGAGGTCGTCCATGGGCCCCTCGAGCAGCACGAGGTCGCGCCGCGGGTCGATGTTGCCGGTGGCGCGCCAGGCGACCTCCGAGAGATCGTGGACGTTCACGTGCTCGCTCACCACCACGATGGTCTTGGCGAGCATCATGAGTCCCACGCCCCACAGCGCCGTCATCACCTTGCGCGCCTGCCCCGGGTAGCGCTTCTTGATCGAGACGATGACGAGGTTGTGGAACACGCCCTCGGCCGGCATGTTCATGTCGACGATCTCGGGCAGCATGAGCTTGATGATGGGCAGGAAGATCCGCTCCGTGGCCTTGCCGAGCCAGTAGTCCTCCTGGGGCGGCCGCCCGACGATCGTCGTCGGATAGATCGGCCGCGCGCGGCGCGTGACCGCGCCGAGGTGGAACACCGGGTACTCGCGCGCGAGCGAGTAGTAGCCCGTGTGATCGCCGAACGGCCCCTCCAGCCGCCGCTCGGTCGGATCGACCCAGCCCTCCAGCACGATCTCCGCCTGCGCGGGCACCTCGAGGTCGATCGTCCGGCACGGCACCATCTCGACGCCCTGGCCGCGCAGCCAGCCCGCGAAGACCACCTCGTCGATGCCGGGCGGCAGCGGCGCGCTCGCGGCGTAGATCATCGCGGGATCCCCGCCCAGCGCGATGGCGACGGGCATACGCGTGGCGCCCGCGCGATGCTCGTGCTCGGCGCCGCCCTTGTGGGTCTGCCAGTGCATGCCGAGGGTGCGGTCGTCGAACACCTGCAGGCGGTACATCCCGACGTTGCGCGCGCCCGTCACGGGATCGCGCGTGAACACGGCGGGCAGCGTGATGTAGCGTCCGCCGTCGCCCGGCCAGCATTGCAAGATCGGCAACCCCGCCAGGGACGGGCTCGCCGTCTCGACCACTTCCTGGCAGGGGGCGCCGCTCACGCGGCGGGGCGCGGCCTTGGCCACGTCGAGCAGGGTGCCGAGCTTCTTCAGCTTGTCGAGGAACGAGCCCGGCATCTTGAGGTCGAGCAGCTTGGCCACGCGGGCGCCGAGGTCGTCGAGCCGCTCCACACCGAGCGCGGCCGCCATGCGGTCCCGAGATCCGAACGCGTTGATGAGCACGGGCATGTCGAAGCCCTGCACGTGCTCGAACAGCAGCGCGACGTTGGCATCCCCGTGGCTCTTCGACACGCGATCCACGATCTCGGTGATCTCGAGGTCGCGCGCGACGGGGGCGCGCACTCGGCGGAGACGCCCGGCGCGCTCGAGGTGCGCGACGAAGTCGCGCAGGTCGCTGAAGCCCACGCGTCTACTCGTGGTAGAAGGTCGCGACGAGCCAGCCGGCGACGACGGGGAAGGCGAGGCTCGGCAGCACGCGCACGAAGACGAACTTCCAGCCCATGAGCGGCGCCTCCCACGCGATGATGCGCTGCAGCCCGAAGAGCGACCACGACGTCATGTAGGCGACGAGCGAGGGCAGCGCGGCGCCGGAGTTGGCGAGCGCCACCATGAACGGCACGCTCACCATCGGCCCGCCCGGCGTGATCATGCCCGCCCCCGTGGCCATGAGGATCGCGCGCATCCCGCCCGTGCGGCCGAAGTAGCGCGAGACGCTCTCTTGCGGGACCACCACCTGGAAGAGGCCCGCGAGGATCAGCGCGGGGACGAGGCGGGGCAGGATGAAGACGAGCAGCGACAAACCGTTCTTGGCGCCGATGAGCGGGAGCGACGGATCTTTGAAATACGCGACGACGGCGAACACGACGGCGAGCCCCGCGAGCACCAGGGTGGAGGGGTCGAGGCGCACCCCCGGATTATACGCTCAGGCCGAGGCGGCGAAGTCCCGGCGCTCGAGGTACTCGAGGATGCGCGACCACTCGACGGGTTTTGTAAAGACGACGTCGGCGCCAGCCTGGCGGGCGCGCGTAAGAAACGGCTCGCCGTAGCCCGTCACGACCATGACACGCGTGCCGCGGCCCGATCGCGCCCGGAGCTCGCGGATCAGCACGTCGCCTGGGATATCGGGCAGTCCGAGGTCGCTCAGCACCACGTCGAAGCGGCGCTGCTCGACGGACTGGGTCGCGTCGCGCCCGTTGGCGACGGACTCAACCTCAGCGCCCTCGGCCCGGAGGAGCAGTGTGAAAACCTCGCGGATGTCCTGGGCGTCTTCGACCACGAGGATGCGAAGGCCCCTGAGCGCCATAAATGGTTGTCCTGCCGGTATTTAGCAAGGGGGATGCCAGTAGCCTCGCCGTCCCCCCAGACCGCCAGGGTTGCTATACTGCTCGACGGCTTGGATCCGCTGGGCGCGAGCCTGATCGAGGGTCTCGAGGACGCGGTCGTCGTCACCGACGCCGGGCTGAACGTGGTCGCGTGGAACGGGGTGATGGCGCGTCTCACCGGAGTCGCGTCCGACGCCGCCCTGGGCCGCCCCGCCGCCGAGGTGCTCGATTTCCTGCGCGACGTCGACGTGGCCGCGCACCTCGCGAAGGCCCTCGCCGGCGAGACCTCCACGACGGGCGATGCCCGCTATGAGTTCGATGCGGGCGCGCGTGGCGGCTGGATCGCCGCGCGCTACGTGCCGTGGCGCGACGCCGCGGGCCGGATCGGCGGCGTCATCGGCTTCCACGTCGTGGTCAGCGAGCGGCGCCGCCGCGCGATGTTCGTGCGCGCGCTGGAATCCATCGGCCAGTCGCTCACCTCCTCGCTCGACCTCCACGAGACCCTCGAGACCATCGTGCACCGCGCCCTCGAGGTCATGGCCGCCGACGCCGCGCTGGTCGTCGCGTGGGACGGCAAGGGCTCGGACTTCACCGTGCTGCGCGCGGCGGGCCGGCTCTCCGGCGAGTACGCGGCCGCCGGCTCCATCCCGCTGGGCGGCGGACCCATCAGCCGCGCCATCCTCAACGGCGCCAGCGTCACCACGCCCGACATCCTGCACGATCCGGACACGTGGCTCATCCCCGAGCGCCGCGCGCAGGTCGAGCGCGAGGGCTTCCGCGCCGTCGGCGCGGCGCCCCTGCGCAGCAAGGGGCGCGTGCACGGCGCGCTCGTCGTCCACTACTGGACGGTGCGCTCGCTCAGCGAGGAGGACATGGCCGCGCTCCAGCTCCTCGCGGAGCACGCCGCCCTCGCCATCGACAACGCGCGCGTGTACGCGGACGCCACGCGGCGCGCCGAACGGCTGCGCGAATTGACCGACCTCGAGCAGCTGGTGGCCGAGTCGCTGGTGGTGGACGACGTGCTCCGCCGCATCGCCCAGGCCGCCGCGCGCCTGCTCGACGCGCCCATCGTGCAGCTCTGGACGGCCGACCCCGCCGAGCGCGTGGTGCGGCTGTCGGCCTCCAGCGTGGAGCCCGGGCTGCCGGAGGTGCGCATGCCGCGCAACGTGCCCTTCGGCGACGGCGTGGTGGGCCGCGTGGCCCAGACGAAGACGACGATCTACGTCAGCGACGTGGTGGGCGATCCGCGCGCGCTGTCCTCCGACTGGGCGCGCGAGACGGGCATCGCGCGCATGATGTCGGTCCCCATCCTCGCCGGCAACGACGACCTCCTGGGCGTGCTCGTGGTGCGCTCGCGCGACGAGACCCTGTCCAAGGAGGAGAACCGCGCGCTCGTGACGTCCTTCGCGGCGCGGGCGGCCATCGCCATGCAGCACGCGCGCATGTACGGCGAGGCCGTGCACCGCGCGGCGCGGCTACGCGACCTGGTGGCCGTCAGCCAGTCCATCACCGGCTCGCTCGACTCCGCCGACGTCATGCGGCGCATCACGCAGGCCGTGGCCGGCATGCGGCCCGGCGCGCTCGGCGCCGTGCACGTCTTCGACGCCGAGCGCGGCGTCCTGCGCGCGGAGGCGCTGTCGGGCGCGGACTGGGAGGGGGTGCCCATCGAGCGCCCGGCCAACGCGGGGCTGCCCGGCGTCGTCTTCGAGGCCCAGACGCCCGTGCTCGTGCCGCAGCCGCAGACCCACCCGCGCACGCTGGCGCCCGCGTGGTGGAGCAAGCGGCCCAAGGGCACCTACTACGGCGTGCCCATCAACGTCGGCGACACGTTCATGGGCGTGCTCGACTACGTGCTGCCCGAGGGCCTGCCCGACGCCGAGGAGCAGGAGGCACTGCGCCTGCTCGCCGCGCAGGCGGGCATCGCGCTCCGCAACGCCGCCCTCTACCAGACGGAGCGCGTGCAGGCCGAGCGGATCCGCGCCCTCGCCAACGTGAACCAGCGCCTATCGAGCGCGCTGGACCTCGACGAGCTGCTGCGCGCGATCACCGAGTCCGCGGCGTCGCTGGTGGGCGTGCGCTTCGTGGCCTTCTGGCTCGCCGACGAGGCGGCGCGCACGCTCTTCCTCGCCGGCGGCAGCGAGCCCGCCATCCTGGCCGACGCGCCGCGCCGGATCGCCACCTACGAGATGGGCGCCACGGGCTGGGTGGCGCGGTACCGCGAGCGGCTCGTCATCGACGAGATCACGAACGACCCGCGCATCATGGACACGGAGTGGCTGGCGCGCTGGGGGCTGACGTCGTACATGGCGTACCCGGTCGTCATCGGCGCCGAGCTCCTGGCCATCGTGGCCCTCCTGCACTCGGCGCCCATCCGCGTCCCCGACGACGCCGTCGACGTCATCGACATGTTCCTGGGGCAGGCGAGCGTCGCCGTGCGCAACGCCCAGCTCTACCGCGAGGCGCAGCGCCGGCGGGACGTGGCCGAGACGCTGGCCCGCATCGCGCGCGAGCTGACCGGCACGCTGGAGGCCGAGCGTATCGCCGAGCTCGTCACCCACGGCCTCGTGGACCTCCTCGACACGCGCGCGGCGGCTCTGTACCGCTACGACTCCGAGACGGGCAGCCTCCAGCAGTTGGCGGCCTACGGAACCGGCGCCGACGTCGTGCGGGGCGTGGACTTCAAGGCGGGGGAAGGCGTCCCGGGCTGGGCGATCGCCGAGCGCAAGATCGTGATGACGCCGGATGTCCTGCGGGAGCCGCGCGTGAACCTCTCCGACGAATTGCGCGAGCGCGTCGTCCGGAACGACATCGGCGCCGTCGTCGGCGTGCCGCTGCTCACCCGCGACAGCATTGTGGGCGCGCTCGCGCTCGGCGATCGTCGCGGGCGCGAGTTCACGGTAGACGAGCTCCAGGCGCTCCAGGCCTTCGCCGACCAGGCCGCGCTCGCGCTCGAGAACGCGCGGCTCTATGCCGCCGCGCAGGAGTCGCTGGCCCGCCTGCGCGAGACGCAGGCCCAGCTGGTCCAGGCCGCCAAGATGTCCGCCCTCGGCCAGCTCGTGTCCGGCGTCGCCCACGAGCTGAACAACCCGCTCAGCGTCATCATCGGCTACGGCCAGCTCCTGCTCGCGCGGGACGTGCCGGCCGCCCTCAAGCGCCCCGTCGAGCTGATGGTCTCGCAGGGCGACCGCATGGCGAAGATCGTGCGCAACCTGCTCTACTTCGCGCGCCAGCGCCCGCCCGAGCGCGCCGCGGTGGACGTCCGTCACGTGATGGAGCAGACGCTCGCCCTGCGCCTGAACCACCTGACGCTCTCCGGCATCGTGGTGGAACGCGACTTCGCCGACGCGCTGCCCGTCATCACCGGCGACGCGCAGCAGCTCGAGCAGGTGTTCCTGAACCTGCTGCTCAACGCCGAGCAGGCCATCCTCGAGGCCAAGCCCCAGGGGCGCATCGTGCTCCGCGCCAAGCTGCGCTCCGACGGCCGCGCCATCCTCGCGTCGGTGACCGACGACGGCCCCGGCATCTCCGTCGAGGTCGCGCAGCGCGTGTTCGAGCCGTTCTACACGACCAAGACGGTCGGCATGGGCACGGGGCTCGGGCTCTCGGTGTCCTACGGCATCGTGCAGGAGCACGGCGGCCGCCTCAGCGTCGAGAGCGAGCCCGGCGACACGACCTTCACGCTCGAGCTGCCCGTGACCGAGCCGCCCGCGCAGGAGCTGGCCTCCGGGGACCGCCGCGTCTACTCCGGCCTCGGCAAGATCGCGCTCGTCGTCGAGGACGAGCCGAGCGTGCTCGATCTCGTCGTCACGCTGCTGGGCGAGAGCGGCTGGCGCGTCGAGGTCGCCCCCGGCGGGCGCGCGGGGCTGGAGAGCGTGCGCCGCAACAAGTACGATCTCATCGTGTCCGACATCCGCATGCCCGACGGCGACGGCCAGGAGTTCTACGAGCAGGCCCTCATCCACGACTCCGCGCTGCGCCGCCGGTTCATCTTCATCACCGGCGACACCGCGGGCGACGAGGCGCGCGCCTTCATCGACGGCGCCGAGGTGCCCGTGGTCGAGAAGCCGTTCTCGCCCACGGCGTTCGAGGAAGCGGTGTGGCGGCTCATGACGGCGCCGACGCTCTCGTGACGGCCTCGTGACCAAGGCCGAGCTCGTCGCGATCCTGGCCAAAACCTCCGGCGGCTCGCGCGCGTCCGCCGATCGCGCCTTCGCCGCCTTCGTCACCGGCGTCCGCGACGCCCTCCGCCAGGGGAAATCGGTCACGATCTCGGGCTTCGGAACGTTCGTGGTCGCCCGCCGCGCCGCCCGCCGGGGCCGCCACCCGCGCAACGGCTCGGCCATCACGATCCCCGGCGCCCGCGTCCCGAAGTTCCGCGCCAGCCGCGCCCTCAAGATCGCGGTCCGTTGACCGCCTGATTCGCTCGTGGTCTAATCGTGCGTCGTTGCGGTGATCCTGGGGGATCGTCTAATGGTAGGACGCCGGGTTCTGGCCCCGGTAATGGGGGTTCGAGCCCTCCTCCCCCAGCCACTCACCGCGCGCTTGGTCGGCCCCATCGTCTAGAGGCCCAGGACACGGCCCTCTCAAGGCTGAAACACGGGTTCGAATCCCGTTGGGGCCACCATCTCAGCTCTCGGCTCTAATCGCTTCGCGCCCTCCTCCCGGCTCGTGATCGCGGTCGGCGTCGCTGCGTCACACGCGCTTGATCTCGCACGAAGTCGAGGAAAGTGTGCAACACCGGGGACGCATCGCTTCGCCGCCAGGCGACGCCCAGCTCGACCCGCGGGGTTGCGTGATCGAGCGGTCGATGGTGCAGTTCGCGGCGCTCGACGGTCACGGCGGACGCCGGGACGAGCGCGATCCCTATCCCTGCTGCCACCAGACTCAGGACCTGCTGCGCATGTTCGGCCTCGTGTCGGACCCTCACGGTGAAACCCACGTCGCGGCAGAACGCCACGACGAGATCGTGATACGCGGGTGCCCGCTCACGGGTGAGGAGAATCTGTGGCTCGTCGGCAAGCGTGTCAGCGGGGACGCGCGTGAACGTCTCCAGCCGGTGGCCTTCGGGAAAGGCGACGACCAGGGGCTCGGCGAAGATCGTTTCGACAACGAGGTTCTTCTCGTGCACG
>DASYTM010000121.1:0-28035 GCA_036002345.1 Candidatus Methylomirabilota bacterium
TGGATGAGCGAGTACGCATGGATCAGCTCGAGCGCGCACGCGGTCTCGAGCACGCGCTCCGCGGCGCCGCCGACGGCCTCGGCGCCCGCGATGACCAGCGTCGGCCGCAGTCGCTTGCCTGGCGCGAGCACGCTGTAGCGCATGGCGCGGTGGAGGTTGACGGGCACCGTCTCCTCCGACGGCAGCACGCGGTCGAGGGCGCCGTCCACGAGCGCGCGGCGCGCCTCGAGATAGGTCTTGAGGTCGAAGCTCACCGCTCCTCCTCTTCCCACTTGAGCGGCCTGGTGGTGGTGGCCCCGCTCTCGTCCTTGGCGAGGATCTCGATGCGCCGCTCGGCCTCGTCGAGGTACTTCGCGCACTGGCGCGAGAGCGCCACGCCCTCCTCGAAGACCTTCAGCGACTCCTCCAGCGGCAGGTTGCCCGCCTCCAGCGCGGCCACGATCTGCTCGAGCCGCGCCAGGCAGTCCTCAAACTTGAGGTCGCTCATCGCGCTCCTTCCTGGCCGTGACGCGGGCGGCGAGGCTTCCCTCGTGGAGCATCACAGTGACCTCATCCCCGGCCAACACCTGCCGCGCGCTGCGCACGATGTCACCTGACGCGGTCAGGGTCAGACTGTAGCCGCGCGAGAGCACGGCGAGCGGCGACAGCGAGTCCAGCCGGCCGGCGGCGCCCGCGAGCCGATGGCGCCCGCCGTCGAGGCCGCGCGCCAGCGCGCGATCGAGACGGCCCGCGAGCCCCTCGAGGCGGCGGCGATCGTCGCGCGTGCGGGCCACGGGGTTCTTCCCGCGCAGATCGCGCGTGGCGAGCTCCACCCGGTGCCCGGCCTGCCGCAGCGCCGCGCGCGCGGCGCGCGCCAGCCGCGTGGCGGCGTCGTCGAGCCGGCGCGCCAGCTCCCGCAGCGGGCGCCGCGGGTCGGTCAGCACGCGGCGCTCGCGCACGGCCTGGAGCCGGTCGCGCTGGGCCTCGAGCCGCCGGGTCATCGCGCGGGTGAGGCGGGCCGTGAGGTCGCCGAGGGCCTCGGCCACCGCCTGCTTCTCGCGGACCACCAGCTCCGCGGCCTGCGACGGCGTGGCCGCCCGCACGTCGGCCACGAAGTCGGCGATCGTGAAGTCCACCTCGTGGCCCACCGCGGAGATCACGGGGATCTTCGAGGCCGCGATGGTGCGCGCGAGCATCTCGTCGTTGAAGGCCCACAGGTCCTCCAGCGAGCCGCCGCCGCGCCCCACGATGATCACGTCCACGCCGCCCAGGGCGTTGAGCTCGCGGATCCCCTGCGCGACCTCCGGCGCCGCGCCGTCGCCCTGGACCCGGGCCGGCGCCACCACGATGTGGATCTCGCCGAAGCGCCGGCCGATCACGCGCAGCATGTCGCGCAGGGCCGCGCCGCTCGGCGAGGTCATGATGCCGATCTTGCGCGGGAAGCGCGGGAGCGGGCGCTTGCGCGCCTGGTCGAAGAGGCCCTCGCGGCCCAGGCGCTCCTTCATCTGCTCGAAGGCGAGCTGCAGCGCGCCGAGCCCGCGCGGCTCCAGCAGCTCCACGACCAGCGAGTACTCGCCGCGCTGCGCGTAGACCTCCAGGGCGCCGAAGGCCAGCACGTGCAGGCCGTCGGCGGGCTCGAAGCGGAGGCGGCGCGTGCGGCTACGGAACAGCGCGCAGCGCAGCTGGGCGGCGTCGTCCTTGAGGGTGAAGTAGACGTGGCCCGAGGGCTGGGCCCGGAAGTTGGAGATCTCGCCCTCGACCCAGACCGCGGGGAAGCGCTCCTCGAGGGTCTGCCCGAGCCGCCGCGAGAGCTCGGAGACGGTGAAGACGGTGCGCTCGCTTGTACTACTAGTGCTCACGCGGCGATCAGCGGGCGGCCTGACGCTCGGCCGCAGCCAGGGTGTTCTTGAGCAGCATGGCGACGGTCATGAGACCGACGCCGCCGGGCACCGGCGTGATGGCGCCCGCGCGCTTGTCCACCGACTCGAAGTCCACGTCGCCGGCGAGCTTGCCGTCGGGCATCCGGTTGACGCCCACGTCGATCACCCACGCGCCCTCCTTGACCATGGCGCCCGTGATCATCCGCGGGCGGCCGGCGGCCACGCACAGGATGTCGGCGCGCAGCGTGTGGGCGGCGAGGTCGCGCGTCCGCGTGTGGCACATCGTCACCGTGGCGTGGCGCGCGAGCAGGAGCTGGGCGAGCGGCTTGCCCACCAGGCGCGAGCGTCCGACCACCACCGCCTCCGCGCCCTCGAGCTTGGCGCCGTAGTGATCGAGGATCTCCAGACACCCGGCGGGCGTGCACGGCACGGTGCCGCGCTCGCCGGCCAGGAGGCGGCCGAGGTTCGTGGGGTGCAGGCCGTCGGCGTCCTTGTCGGGATCGATGGCGGCGAGCGCGACCGTCTCGTCGAGGCCCTTGGGCAGCGGGAGCTGGAGCAGGATGCCGTGGATGCCGGGATCCGCGCTCAGCCCGCGCAGGAGGTCGTTCAGCTCGCGCTGCCCGATCCCCTGCGGATAGAGGCAGTCGCGGGAGGCGATGCCCACCGAGTCCGCCGCGCGCTTCTTGTTGCGCACGTAGATCTGCGAGGCGGGATCGTCGCCGATGAGCACGACGCCGAGGGTGGGCGTCACGCCGCGCGCGGCCACGAGCTTCGCGACCCCCGCCTTCACCTCGGCGAGGACGCGCTCCTGGACCGGCTTGCCCGAGAGGATCAAACCCGCCCCCCGCGAGGTCAAAATGGTACGCGCAGGCGTCGGATGTCCGAGGCGCGGCCGGTGTCGGGATCGATCGTGATCACGACGGCGTGGAGCGCCGCGGGCCCCTTGGCGGGCTCGAAGCGCACGGGCATCTGGGTGAGGAAACGCTGCAGGATGATGTCGCGGTCCACGCCGATCACGCCCTCGGTGGGCCCCGTCATGCCGAGGTCGGTGATGTAGGCCGTCCCGCCCGGCAGCACCCGCTCGTCGGCAGTCTGCACGTGGCGGTGCGTGCCCACCACCGCGCTCACCCGCCCGTCGAGATACCAGCCCATGGCCACGGACTCGCTGGTGGCCTCGGCGTGCATGTCCACGAGGATGATCGGCGTCTCCTTGCGCAGCTCGGGCACGATCTCGTCGGCCTTGCGGAACGGGCAGTCGATGGGGCTCATGAACACGCGGCCCATGAGGTTCAGCACCGCCACCCGATGCGGGCCGCACTTGACGCTGACGTGGCCCGCCCCGGGCGTGCCCACGGGAAAGTTGGCCGGACGCAGGAGGAGGTTCTCCCGCGTGATGAGCTCCACGATCTCCTTCTTGTCCCAGATGTGGTTGCCCGAGGTCAGGACGTCGGCGCCCTGCTCGAGGAACTGCTTGGCCATGGGCGGCGTCACGCCGAAGCCCGCCGCGGCGTTCTCGCAGTTCACCACGCAGAAGTCGATGGCGTGCTGCTGGCGCAGCCGCGGCAGGAGCGCGGCGAGGGCGGCGCGGCCCGGCTCGCCGAAGATGTCGCCGACCATGAGGACGTTCATGGGCGCTACTTCGCCACCTCGACGGCGCGCGTCTCGCGGATCACCACGACCTTGATGTGGCCGGGGTACTGCATCTCGGCCTCGATGCGCTTGGAGATGTCCTTGGCGAGCTGGTGCGCGTCGAGGTCGGACACGATGTCGGCGCGCGTCATCACCCGGAGCTCGCGCCCGGCCTGGATCGCGTAGCACATGTCCACGCCCTTGTAGGAGAGCGCGATCTCCTCGAGCTGGGCCAGCCGCTTGATGTAGGACTCCAGCACGTCGCGCCGCGCCCCGGGACGCGCCGCGGAAATGCCGTCGGCGGCCTCGGTGAGGACAGCTTCCACCGTCTCGGCCTTCACGTCCTCGTGACCGCACAGCGCGGCGTTGATGATCTGCGGGCTCTCGCTGTACTTCGTGAGGACCTGCAGCGACAGCTCCGGGTGGCTGCCTTCCTGCTCGTGGGTGAGGGCTTTGCCGATGTCGTGCAGCAGGCCCATGCGCTTGGCGAGCTTGACGTCGGCGCCGATCTCCGCCGCCATCATGCCCGCGAGCCACGAGACTTCCTTGGAGTGCTGCAGGCAGTTCTGGCCGTACGAGGTCCGGTACTTCAGCCGGCCGACCAGCTTCACCAGCTCCGGATGCAGGCCATGCACGCCCACCTCGAAGCAGGCCTTGTCGCCCTCCTCCTTGAGGTGCACGTCCATCTCCTGCTTCACCTTGTTGACGACCTCCTCGATGCGCGCGGGGTGGATGCGCCCGTCGGCCACGAGGCGCTGCAGCGCCAGCCGGGCGATCTCGCGGCGGTAGGGATCGTAGGCGGAGATCAGCACGGCCTCGGGCGTGTCGTCGACGATGAGATCGACGCCCGTGAGCTGCTCCAGGGCGCGGATGTTGCGGCCCTCGCGGCCGATGATGCGGCCCTTCATGTCGTCGGAGGGCAGGTCCACCACCGACACCGCCGTCTCCACGGTGTAGTCGGGGGCGAGCCGCTGGATCGTGGTGGCGAGCACCTCGCGCGCCTTGTCGCGCGCGACCTCGCGCGCCTCTTCCTCCAGGCGCATGCCGAGCAGGGCGGCCTCGCGGCGCGCCTCCTCCTCCATCTGGCCGAGGAGCTGGCGCTTGGCCTCCTCGGCGGTGAGCCCGGCGATGGCCTCGAGCTTGAGGCGCTGGTCCTCGACGGCGGCGGCCACGCGCGTCTCGCGCTCGCCGACCGCTTTCTCGCGGCCCACGAACCCGCGCTCCTTGTCGGCGGCCTCGCTCATGCGGCGGTCGAGCTGGTCGAGCTTGCGGCCGAGCTCCTCCTCCTTGGCCACGATCCGCTGCTCCACCTGCTTGATGGCGCGCTCGCTCTTGCGCGCCTCCTCCTGGAGCTGGCCCTGCGCCTTCAGCGCAGCCTCGCGGACCTCCAGCTCGGCGGCCTTGCGCAGCCCGTCGGCCTCACGCTGGCCCTCCTCGACGATCTTCCTGGCGGCGACGCCGGCGTCGCCCAGGCGGCGATCGGTGAACCACTTGTGGAGGAGGACGCCGATGAGGAGGGACAGCAGTCCGACCAGTGAATCGAACCACGCCAAAGAATCCATCATCCGTCCTCTCGCTAGAGGCCGTTAAGTGTCATCGAAGTACGCGTCAGATTTGATGAGTATAGGTGGGCGGCGCGACGTGAGTCAAATCGCGCCGACTATGGAGGTAAGTCCCCGCCTCTGCCGTGTGCCGGGGTGTTTCGAACCTGGTATTCCAGGTGGGCGTCTTTGATGGAGAGCTTCAGGCTTCCCCTTCGATGAGGGGCTTGCACACCACTCTCGCGTTCGACACCCGTTGTGTAAACGAGGTTGAAACTTCCCTCCGGCATCACCAACAGCGCAGGGACTTGCTACCTGTACCCGGGGCCGGGCCTCCCGTCAAGGCCTATCGCGGGCGCGGGGTGCCGGGCACCATGCCGTCGAGGATCTCCACGAGGGCGCCCAGCCGGGCGTCGACGTCGCGCGCGTCCTTCGTGTGATCCTCGCGCGCCCGGTGCAGCTCGTCGGCGATCTCGAGCGCGGCCAGGAGCAGCGCCCGCGTCTGGTCGCGCACGCCGCTGCGCTGCAGCGCGGCCACGCGCTTTTCCACGAAGGCCGCGAGCGTCTTCAGGTAGGCGGGATCGGCCTCGGACTTCAGATTCAGCGTCTGGCCGAGGAGGGTGAGCTCGACGCGCGCGGGCTCGTCGGCCATGGCTAGGGCGCCGCGTCCAGGTCCAGCTTGGCGATGTCGCGGAGCACGGCGTCGATCTGCGCCAGCACTTGCTTGCGCTCGTCCTCGAGCCGGCGGTTGTCGCGGCGCAGGCGCTCGTTGTCCTCGCGCAGGCGCGCCACGGCCTCCGCGGCGCGGCGCACCGCGTCCTCGAGCTGCGTCAGGCGGTCGGCGAGATCGGTCATGCTAGGCGCCTCGTAGCGTCAGGCCCAGCGCGGCGGACACGCGCTGGGTGACGCGCTCGTGGATCGCGTTGACCTCGGTGTCGGTGAGCGTGCGGTCGTCGGCCTGGAACGTGAGGCGGAAGGCCACGCTGCGCCGGCCGTCGGGCAGCGGGAACACGTCGAAGACGGTCAGCGTCCTCAGCAACGGCCCGGCCTCGGCGCGGATCGCGGCGGCGATGGCGTCGGCGGTCACGGGCCGCTCGCCGAGCGCGAAGGCCAGGTCGCGCTGGACGGCCGGGAAGCGCGGCAGCGACTCGTGGCGCGGCGTGCGCGGCTCGGCGGGCAGCGCGTCGAGCCGCAGCGCCGCCGCGAACACCGGCGTCTCGATCCCGAAGGCCGCGCGCGCCGACGCGCTGATCTCGCCGAATTCGCCCACCACGGTCTCGCCAACCAGCAGCGTGGCGTGCGAGTCGGGCTCGAAGCCCGGCAGCGCGCCGCCGGAGCGCGTGCTCGGCTCCGACCCGAAGCCCGCCACGACCAGCTCGGCCACGCCCTTGGCGTCGAAGACGTCCACCGTCGCCGCCGGCGTGTGCCACGCGGCCTCCGCGCGCGCGCCGGCGAGCGCGATCGCGACCCAGCGCGGCTCCGCCGTGTCCGTGTCCCCGCCCGCCGCCGGCTCGTACGTGCGGCCCACCTCGAACACGCGCACCCCGGGCTGCTGCCGCGTGAGGTTGGTGGCGACGACGCCGAGCAGGCCCTCCAGCGGATGCTCGCGCAGGGCGGCGGCGTCCTGGCTGAGCGGGTTCAGGAGCTTGAGCTGGCGCGCGGTGCCGAGCGCCGCGGCCTTCACGGGGTCGCTGAACGCGTAGGTGACGCACTCGGCGAGCCCGGCCCCCACGAGGATCTCGCGCACGAGCCGCTCCTGGCGGCCGGTGTCGCTCTCGCGCGCCGGCTTGACCTCGCCCCGGCTGAACGTCGTCGGGATGCGGTGGTAGCCCCAGACGCGGATGACCTCCTCGACGAGGTCGTCCTCGATCGCGAGGTCGCGCCGGAAGCTCGGCACGTCCACCTCGAGGTCGCGGCCGCGCGGCCGCACGAGGAGCTGCAGCCCGGCCAGGATCTGCCGCGCCTTCGCCGGCGGCGGCGCCACGCCGAGCACGCGCTCCACGCGCGACATCCTGAGCCGCACGCGCACGGGCTTCCGCTTGCGCGGATACGCGTCGAGCAGCCCGCGCGCCACCGTGCCGCCCGCGAGCTCGGCGATGAGCTGGGCGGCGCGGTCGTTGGCGTCCACCAGCCCCTCGATGTCGGCGCCGCGCTCGAAGCGGTACGCGGCGTCGGTCTTGAGCGCGAGCGTCCGCGACGTCCGGCGCGTCGCGCCGGGATCGAACCACGCGCTCTCCAGCAGCACGCTGGTGGTCGCCTCCGTCACCTCGCTGTTGCGCCCGCCCATCACGCCGGCCAGGCCGACGGCGCGCGCGGGATCGGCGATGACGCACATGCCGGCGTCGAGCACGCGGGTCTGGCCGTCGAGGGTGGTGAACCGCTCCCCGTCGCGCGCCCGGCGCACGACGATGGTGTGCTCGGCAAGGGTGTGACGGTCGAAGGCGTGGAGCGGATGACCGAGCTCCCAGAGGACGTAGTTGGTGACGTCCACCACGTTGGAGATCGGCCGCAGCCCCGCCGCGCGCAGGCGCGACTGCATCCACGCGGGCGACGGCGCCACGCGCACGCCGTCGATCACGCGCACGGTGTAGCGGTGGCAGAGCTCGGGCGCCTCGATACGCACGCGCGCCAGGTCGCGCACCTTCGCAGCGCCCTCCTTCACGCGGATCCGCGGCGCGTGGAGCCGCGCCCCCGTGAGCGCGGCCAGCTCGCGCGCCACGCCGAGGACGGACAGGCAGTCCGGCCGATTCGGGGTGATCTCGATCTCGAGGACGTGGTCGTCGAGGCCGAGGGCTTTCACGAGATCGCCGCCCACGGGCGCGTCGCCGTCGACGAGCAGGAGTCCCGCCTCGTGCTCCTCGCCGAGGCCCAGCTCGCGCTCCGAGCAGAGGATGCCCTGCGACTCCACGCCGTGGACCTTCTTCGCGGTCACGCCGCCGAGCCCCGGCAGCGAGGCCCCGGGCGGCGCGAAGGCGGCGCGGACGCCGGCGCGCGTGTTGGGCGCGCCGCACACGACGCTGAAGCGCTCGCCCTGGCCCGCGCGCACGCGGCAGAGCACGAGGCGGTGGCCGCGGCTCTCCCCCAGCTCGCGCTCGACGGCCTCGATCTCGCCGACCACGACGCCGCGCAGCCCCGCGGGCGCCAGCGGCGTCACGGCCGCGACCTCGACGCCGGCGTTGACGAGGCGGTCGGCCGCCTCCTGCGGCGAGAGCGAGACCGTCACGAACTCGCGGACCCAGCCGTACGGGATTTTCACGCGAACTGTCTCAGGAAACGGAGATCGTTTTCGAAGAACAGGCGGATGTCGTCCACGCCGTACTTGAGCATGGCGATGCGCTCGATGCCCATGCCGAAGGCCCAGCCCGTCACCTGCTCCGGGTCGTAGCCGACGTTCTTCAGCACGCGCGGGTGCACCATGCCCGAGCCGAGGATCTCGAGCCAGCCCGACTGCTTGCACACGCGGCAGCCCGCGCCCGCGCACAGGAAGCAGAGGACGTCCACCTCCGCCGAGGGCTCCGTGAACGGGAAGAACGACGGCCGGAACCGGATCCGGCTGCGCGGGCCGAACATCTCCTGCGCGAAGAGCGTCAGGGTGCCCTTGAGGTCGGCCATGGTCACGTTCGTGTCCACGGCGAGCCCCTCGACCTGGTGGAACATCGGCGAGTGCGTGATGTCGGCGTCGCGGCGGTACACGGTGCCCGGCACGATGATCCGCACGGGCGGCTTCTGCGCGAGCATGGTGCGGATCTGCACCGGCGAGGTGTGGGTGCGCAGGAGCGTCTCGGGCGAGAGATAGAACGTGTCCTGCATGTCCCGCGCGGGATGGTCCTTGGGGATGTTGAGCGCCTCGAAGTTGTAGGCGTCGGTCTCGATCTCCGGCCCCTCGGCGACGGAGAAGCCGAGACCGGTGAAGATCCGCACGATCTCGTCGTGCACGCGGCTGAGCGGGTGGACGACGCCGCGCGGCGGCCGCCGGCCCGGCAGGGTCAGGTCGGGGCGCTCGCTCTCGCGCTGGAGCCGGCGCTCGGCCGCCTGCGCGCCGGCCAGGCGCGACTCCAGCAGCGCCTCCAGCTCGCGCTTGGCCTCGTTGGCGGCGGCGCCCACGAGCGGGCGCTCCTCGGCCGGCAGCGAGCCGAGGGACTTGAGGACCTGGGTGAGGGCGCCCGAGCGTCCGAGGTACTTGACGCGGATCGCTTCGAGCTCGGCGGACGAGGCGGCGGCGCCGATCGCGGCGCGCGCTTCGCCCGCCACGGCCTCGACGCGCGGGTGGCTCACGCCGGTCTCAGCGCGCCTGGGCCTTGGCGGTCTCGGTGAGCTTGGCGAACGCGCCGGGGTCGCTGACGGCGAGCTCGGCGAGCACCTTGCGGTCCAGCAGCACGCCCGCCTTCTTCAGGGCGGCCATGAAGCGGGAGTAGGACAGTCCCGCCTCGCGGCACGCCGCGTTGATCCGCACGATCCACAGGGCGCGCGCCGTGCGCTTCTTCTGCTTGCGGTGGCGGTACGCGAAGGCGCCCGCGCGCAGGACGGTCTCGGCGGCCGTCCGGTACAGCTTGCGCCGGCCCCCGAAGTAGCCCTTCGCCTGCTTGAGGATCTTCTTGCGCCGTCGGCGCGTCTTCGGTCCACCCTTCGCGCGTGGCATCTGCCCGCTCCTCCGTCGTTTCTCGGTTTACAGGTAGGGAACCATAACGGCGATCCGCTTGGCGTCGGCCTTGTCGAGGACCCGGTTCTTGCGCAGGTGGCGGCGCCGCTTGGGCGACTTCTTCGCCAGCTTGTGCTGCTTCCAGGCGCCCGCCCGCATCAGCTGGCCCGAAGCCGTCCGCTTCAGCCGCTTGCGCGCCGCGCGCTTGGTCTTCATCTTCGGCATAGTGCGCGTCCTTGTTAGTGCTGAGCCTTGGGGCTCAGCATGATGTGCAGCATCCGCCCTTCCATGCGCGGGTTGTTCTCCGTCACCGCGATGTCCTGGACCGCCTCCACCATCCGCTGGAGCATCTTCCAGCCGAGCTCCGTGTGCGCCATCTCCCGGCCCTTGAAGCGGACGGTGACCTTGGCCTTGTGGCCCTCCTCCAGGAACCGGCGCACGTGCTTCAGCTTGAAGTCGAAGTCGTGCCGCTCGGTCTTGGGCCCCATCTTCACTTCCTTGACCTGGATCGTCGTCTGCTTCTTGCGCGCCTCCTTGAGCCGGCGCGCCTGCGTGTACTTGTACTTGCCGAAGTCCATGATGCGGCAGACGGGCGGCTGCGCCTCCGGCGCGACCTCGACGAGGTCGAGCTCCTGGGTGCGCGCCGTCTCCAGCGCCTGCACGGTCGGCATGATCCCGAGCTGCTCGCCCTCGGCGCTCACCACGCGGACTTCGCGGGAGCGGATCCCTTCGTTGATGCGGATTTCTTGTGCTTTGCTGATGGACGTCTCCTAGACGTGCGCGATGAAGGATGCCGCCCGCGCGCGCGAAGCGCGGGCGGCGGGCCGCTCGATCACGAACGGCCCACGGTTAGGCTGGACGCGCGCGAGGCGATCTCGCGGCCGAGGTCGGCGAGCACGCGGTCGACGGGCTGCGCCCCGAGGTCGTCGCCGCTCCGGTGGCGCAGGCTGACCGTCCCCTGCTCCGCCTCCCGGCCGCCGCAGACGAGCATGTAGGGCACCTTGCGGAGCTGGGCCTCGCGGATGCGGTAGCCGAGCTTCTCGTTGCGGTCGTCGAGCTCGCTCCGCACGCCGCCCGCGCGCAGCCGCTCGTGCACGGAGCGCGCGTAGTCGGCGAACTTCTCGCTGATGGGGATCACCCGCGCCTGCACGGGCGCGAGCCAGGTGGGGAAGGCGCCCGCATAGTGCTCGGTGAGGATGCCGACGAAGCGCTCGAACGAGCCCAGGATCGCCCGGTGGATCATCACCGGGCGCTTGGGCTGCCCGTCGCTGTCGATGTACTCGAGCCCGAACCGGTCGGGGTTCTGGAAGTCGATCTGGATGGTGGCGATCGTCCAGCGCCGCCCCAGCGCGTCCTCCACGTCCACGTCGATCTTCGGCCCGTAGAACGTGCCGTCGCCCGGGTTGAGATCGAACGGGAGCGCGTTGGCGCGCAGCGCCTCTTCCAGTCCACGCTCCGCGGCCTGCCATTGCTCGTCGGTCCCGAGCGATTTCGCCGGCCGCGTGGAGAGCTTGAAGAACGGCTTGAGCCCGAAGACCGCGTGCCACTGGCGCATCAGGCCCAGGACGCCCGCGATCTCGTCCTGCAGCTGGTCGAACCGGCAATAGATGTGGGCGTCGTCCTGGGTGAACTGGCGCACGCGAAGCAGGCCGGTCAGGGTGCCCGAGCGCTCGTTCCGGTGCAGCCGGCCCATGTCGGACAGGCGCAGGGGCAGATCGCGGTACGAGCGCAGCGCGTGACGGTAGACGATCGTGGACTCCGGGCAGTTCATCGGCTTCAGGCTGAAGATCTGCTCCTCGACCTCCACCAGGAACATGTTGTCCTGGTAGTAGTCCCAGTGTCCCGACTGTTCCCAGAGCTTCTTGTTGACCAGGATCGGGGTGGAGATCTCCTGGTAGCCGCTCGCGTCGAGGTGCTCGCGCACGAAGCGCTCCAGCTCGCGCACGATCGTCCAGCCCCCGGGCAGCCAGATCGGTGCCCCCGGCGAGACCTCGTTGAAGATGAAGAGGTCGAGCTCGCGGCCGAGCTTGCGATGGTCGCGCTTCTTGGCCTCCTCCAGCCGCCAGAGGTGCTTGTCGAGCGCCTCCTGCGTGAGCCAGGCCGTGCCGTAGATGCGCTGGAGCATCGGCCGGCGCTCGTCGCCGCGCCAGTAGGCGCCGGAGGTCGAGAGCAGCTTGAAGGCCTTGATCTCGCCGGTGGAGCGCACGTGCGGCCCGCGGCAGAGGTCGACGAAGTCGCCCTGCGTGTAGAGCGAGACCGTCGGCGCCTCGATCCCCTCGAGGATCTCGACCTTGTAGCGCTCGCCGCGTTGGCGGAAAAATTCGAGGGCCTCGGCGCGCGGCATCTCCTTGCGCTCGAAGCGCAGGTCGTCCTTGACGATCTCGCCCATGACCCGCTCGATCTCCGCGAGGTCCTCGGGCGTGAACGGCACGGCGCGGTCGAAGTCGTAGTAGAAGCCGTCCTCGATGGCGGGGCCGATGGCGACCTTCACCTCGGGGAAGAGGCGCTTCACGGCCTGGGCCATGACGTGCGAGGTGGAGTGACGAAGGGTCGCGAGCGGCGTCGCGTCGCAGTCGAACTCGCCGGTCAGCCGGAGATGACGATCTTCTTCAGAGACGGCCATACACTCCCGAAAGCGAGATGGATGGTAGGCTCGGGCGGTTTCGAACCGCCGACCTCCTCTGCGTCAGAGAGGCGCTCTCCCACTGAGCTACGAGCCTATCCAAGAGTACCGCCCATGCTAAGGGAGCCCCGGGGCAGTGTCAACTTAGCGCAGGATATTGGCCAATGACGATTCGACGACGTAGCTGAAGGTGGCGTGAATGGGCACGCCCTTCTTGCTGAAGGTGTCGGGGATCGGGGGAAACGGCGAGGCGAGCTTCACCGCGTTCACCGCATAGTCGTCGTAGATCGGGTACCCGGACGAGCGGAGCACATTCACGAACGGCACCTTGCCGTCCTTGGCGATCCCGAACTCGATCACGAGCTGGGTCGTCTTGTACTCGCACTGCCGCGTGGTCTCGTTCTTCACGCACGGAAAGCCCCA
Organism: Candidatus Methylomirabilota bacterium; assembly: GCA_036002345.1. Taxonomy (GTDB): domain Bacteria; phylum Methylomirabilota; class Methylomirabilia; order Rokubacteriales; family CSP1-6; genus AR12. Next base: position 12,715 of record DASYTM010000121.1, read on the forward strand.
CTTGTCCTTGATCCGCCGCCGCACCTGATCGAGGTAGTCGCTGTACTTCGGGTTGGCGGAATCGAGCGGGATCGGCTCCCCTTCGATCCCCGCGCGGCCCTCACCCGAGCCCCCTGACCCGCCCTGGCCCCGGCGCAGCGCCGTCCGGATGTCGGGCGCGCCGGGCGCCGACGGCGGGGGCAGCGACGCGACCTGGCGCTCCGCGGGCGGCCGCTCCTGCGGCGTGCGCTCGATGATCGGGCGCTCGGACGCCGGCCGCTGCTCCGCCGGCGGCGCCTCGGGCTTCGGCGGCGCGGCGGGCGCGGGGGCCGGCTCCTGTCCGTCCGGCGCTTTCGGGACCGGCGCGCTCGCCACGCGGCGCTCGGGTTCGGGCCGCGGCGCGGGCCGCTCGGCCGGTCGCGGCGCGGGCTTGGCGACGGCCTTGGGCGCGGGCGGCTGAGGCGGCGAGGGCGGTGGCGCGGGCGCGACGGTCCGGGCGGCCGGCGTGGGCGGCGCGGCCGGCGACGGCTCGGGGACGCCCGCGAGCCCCGGCGGCGGGGAATCCTCCGCCCGCGGCAGCTCGACGATCAGGGGCTCGCCGCGCTTCACGTCGTACCTGCTCATTGGCAGCCGCCCGCCCAGCAGCACGCCGATCAGCGCCACGTGAAGCAGGACGGACACCACGACGCCCGCGCTCAGGCGTCCGCGCTGCCACTGGCGCAGGAATTCCCAAAGCCCCATGTACTATGCCGCGTCGATTATAGCGAAATACGGCGCTTACACGTCGCGATCGACGGCGCGGGCCACCCTGGCGATCCGCGTCATCATGGCCGCGAACCGGTCGGGCTTGAGCGACTGCGGCCCGTCCGACAGCGCCTCCTCCGGCCGCGGGTGCACCTCGATGATGAGCCCGTCGGCGCCGGCCGCCACGCCCGCCTTGGCCATGGCCTCCACGTACTCCCAGTGGCCGGTGCCGTGGCTCGGGTCCACCACCACCGGCAGGTGCGTGAGCTTCTTCACCACCGGCACGGCGTTGAGGTCGAGGGTGAACCGCGTCGCCGTCTCGAAGGTGCGGATGCCGCGCTCGCACAGGATGACGTTCGGGTTGCCGCTGGCCAGCACGTACTCCGCCGAGAGCAGCCACTCCTGGATCGAGGTGGACATGCCGCGCTTGAGCAGGACGGGCTTGCCCGCCGCGCCCACGCGGCGCAGGAGCGAGAAGTTCTGCACGTTGCGCGCGCCGATCTGAAGAATGTCGGCGTGCTCGGCCACGACGTCGACCTTGTCGGGCTCCATCACCTCCGTGATGACGGGCAGCCCCGTCTCGCGCTTCGCCTCCGCGAGCAGCTTCAGCCCTTCCTCCTCGAGCCCCTGGAACGCGTACGGTGAGGTGCGCGGCTTGAACGCCCCTCCACGCAGGACGGTGGCGCCGGCCGCCTTCACGCGCGCCGCCACCTCCAGCACCTGCTCGCGCGACTCCACCGAGCATGGCCCGGCCATCACCACGATCTTCTCGCCGCCGATGGCGACGTTGCCCACGCGCACGATGCTGTTGGCGCTGCGCACCTCGCGGCTGGCGAGCTTGAAGGGCTGCAGGATCGGCGTGACGGACTCCACGGTCTCCAGCGACTCGAGCGCGCGCAGCCGCTCCTTGCCGCGGTCGTCGCCGATGGCGCCGATGACGGTGCGCAGCTGGCCGTGGATGGTGTGCGGCCGGTAGCCCATGGCGGTGATGCGGCGCTCGACGTCGGCGACGTCGGCGTCCGACGCCCCGGACTTCAACACGATGATCATGGTCGATCTCCCCTTCCGGACCCCTCCGGTCGTTAAATGCAAAAGGCCGCGGGCTCGTCACCCGCGGCCTCGGAGGAGTCGGCGCCGCGGGCGTTCGGTCCGCCCGCGGCTCCCTGGTCTCAGGTCAAGCCGGTGGGCGGACCTCCGCGAAGTAGAAAAACGCGAAGCCGAACCACCGGATCGAGGTGCTCATGTGCGTGGCGAGCATGCTACGGAGCCGGCGGCGCCCCTGTCAAGCGCTTTTGCCGCCCCGGAGCCGGGTCAGGATGCGGTCGCGGTAGTAGTAGAGGGGCAGGCAGATGGCGGCGATGATGGCGATGAAGGCGATGGCGTAGATGTACTGCTGCTCGCCGACGTGGGCGCCGAAGTAGGACGAGATCCACGTACCCGGGATCCGGCCGATCGTGGACACGACCGCGAACACCCAGAACGGCAGCGGGCTCATGCCGAAGAGGTACGAGATGATGTCCTTCGGGAAGCCGGGGATCAGATAGAGGATGAAGCAGATGATGGCGCCCTCGGCTTCGATGACGAAGTTCATCTTCTCCCAGTGGTGCTCGCTGAGCCACGGCCGGATGAGCGGCTCGCCCCACAGGCGCCCGAGCGCGAAGCACACGACGGTGCCGACGGTGAGCCCGATGGTGGAGTAGACCAGTCCCCACGTCGTGCCGAAGAGCGCGCCGCCCACGGGGCCGGTGATCTCGCCCGGGATGGGCGAGATGATGACCTGCATGGCCTGGATCCCGATGAACACGAGCGGCGCCATGTAGCCCCACGAGCGCACCGTCTCCTTGAGGAAGTGCTTGTCCTGGTAGAGACGGACGAGGAAGCGGATGAGCGGGGCATCCGTGACCACGAGCCAGACCACGCCGATGAGGCAGGCGGCCAGAATGATCGACGCGATGGCCCAGCGCTTCGTGTCGCTCCACGTCGCCGGGCCGCGCTTGACGTGCTCGCTCACAGGGTCGGGAGCCGCGCCTTCCAGGGGCGAGCCGCCTCGAACGCCGCGGCCGCCGCGAGGACCGCGCGGTCGGCGTGCCGCCGGCCGACGATCTGGAGCCCCACGGGCAGCCCGTCGGCGGTGAAGCCCGCGGGCACGGAGACGGCGGGCTGGCCGGTCAGATTGAACGGGAACGTGAACGGCATCCAGCCCAGCACGGAGACGGCCTCGCCGTCGATCTCGCGCGGGACGTGGCCGCCGGCGGCGAACGGCGCCACCGCCGTCGTCGGCGTGAGGAGGAAGTCGAAGCGCTCGGAGAACGCACGCACCTCCTCCCAGTACTCCGCCACGCGGGCGCGCGCGCGGAGGTAGTCGCGAGCCGTGATGCTGCCGCCCTTGCGGATGAACTTCACGAGGGACGGGTCGAGCCGCTCCTCGGCGGCCGGGAGCTCGTCGGACCACGCCGCGTAGAACTGCGCGGCGATGAGCGTGCCGAACGCCTCCTCGAGATTCTCCCAGCCGGGATTCACGACCTCCACGTGGCAGCCGAGTGACTCGAACTCCGCGGCGGCGTCGCCGGTCAGCTCGAGCACCTCAGGCTCCACGCGCGCGTAGCCGAGATCCGGCGTCCACGCCACGTTCTTGCCTTCGATGGCCTCCGCGCACGCGTCGACGTACGCGCCGTCCTCGCGCGGCAGCGACTCGCGGTCGCGATCGTCGCCGCCGGCGATCACGTCGAGCACGGCCGCCGCGTCGCGCACGGTGCGCGCGAGCGGGCCGACGTGCGAGACGTGGTCCCAGCCGGGAAAGCCGGGGCCGAGCGGGACGCGACCGTACGACGGCTTGAAACCGACGAGCCCGCAGAAGGCCGCGGGGATGCGCACCGAGCCGCCCCCGTCGGTGCCGAGAGCGACGGGGCCGCAGCCGCTCGCCACCGCGGCGGCCGCGCCGCCGCTCGAGCCGCCCGGCGTGCGCTCGAGATTCCACGGGTTGCGCGTGACGCCGAAGAGCAGGCTCTCCGTCACCGCCTTGTGGCCGAACTCGGAGGTCGTCGTCTTGCCGAGGAGCACCGCGCCCGCGGCCTTGAGGCGGCCCACGGACACCGCGTCGTGCTCGGGCACGAGGTCCGCGTAGAGGCGCGAGCCGCCCGTCGTGCGCAGGCCGCGCGTGAAGAGCACGTCCTTCACCGACACGGGCACGCCGTGCAGGAGCCCGAGCGGCTCGCCCTTCATCACGGCGATCTCGGCCTCGCGGGCGGCCCGCCGCGCGACGTCGTGCGCGACGAGGGCGAAGGCGTTGAGGCGGGGATTGAGAGCGTCGATGCGGGCCAGGACCACTTCCGTGAGCTCGACCGGCGAGAGCTCCTTGCGCCGGATCAGGGCCGCGCACTCGACGGCCGAGCGCCAGACCACGTCGTCTGCGGCCATCGTCATTACCGCGGCATTGTATCATCCGCGCCGTGAGCGCCGACGCGGCCCACGATCGCCACGGCGCGGCCCCGAGCGCCCTCGAGCGGGCGGCGGACGGGCGCCTGGTTCGCGCCTCGGTGCGGTGCCCCGACGGCGCGTGGGTGACGATCGAGCCCGGCGCGGGCGCGGCCGGCCCGTGGGGCGCCTCCGATCTCGTCGCGCGCGACGGCCGTCCCCTCACCCGCTTCGCGGCGCTCGACTGGGCGCGCGTGGACCGCATCCCCGTGGTCGCCGAGCCCGCGCGGCTGCCCCCGGGGGCCGGCACGGCGATCTTCAACCTGCTCGCGCGCCTCGCCGTCGCGCAGGGCGTGGCCGTTCTCCGCTACGACGCGCCGTACCCGACGGAGGCGCTCTTCCTGGCGCTGCTCGAGTCCTTCCGCTTCGTGCCCGCGGACGCCGACGATCCGCTCCGCGCCTTCGCGCGCGGGGCGCTCGCGTGGCAGCCGGCGCCGCACGACGCGACCCTCGAGGCCGGCGGCGTGTGGGTGCAGCGGCGGGACCGCGTGGAGAAGGTCGTGGCCGGCGGGCGCGCGTACTACCGTCCCGACTGGCAGGGCGTGCGCCGCGTGGCGCCGCGGGCGGTGCGCGACGCCGGCGACACCGTGCGCGCGTCGCTCGTGGTGCTCGGCCGCGTGATCGAGGATCACGTCGTGCTCGCTCCGGACGGCCGCGTGCTCGACACGCCGGTCCCGCCGCCGGATCCGCCCGAGACCCTGCCCCTCGCGCCGGAGATCGTCGCCGGGCTCGTGGCCACGATCGTGGCCACGAGCGCCGCGCCGCTCGCCCCGTGGATCGAGGACGCGGCGCGTCGGCTCGACTTCGCGTGGGGCCCCGTGAGCGCCGATCTGGTCGCCACGGCGGAGGCGCGCGTCACGCTCTCTCATCGACTCCGGCGCGCGCTCGCGGATGCGGCGCGGGGCCGGCCGCGCGCCGAGGCGCTGGCGGCGGGCCTCGCCGTGCTCCGCGAGGCGGCCGACCTGATCGGCGATCACCTCCGCGCGCGCGCCCAGGACGCGCTGGCCGCCGAGCCAGAAGACGTGCAGGCCGCCGCGCTGGAGGAGGCGGCGCCGCCCGAGGTGGACGCGCGCGCCATCGCGGCGGCGGCGGCCGCCCTCCTCAGCTCGCGTGAACGATGAGCCAGACGTTGAAGGCGATGAAGGCGACGACGGAGACGGTCGAGACCAGGACGTAGCTGACGAACAGCGCCTCCTGGCGACTGAAGCGGCGCGGCACCCGCCCCCGCACCAGCGCGCCCGCGTACGCGAGGGCGTCGTGCTTGAGCGTCGGGATGCCGAGCATGTCGACGAGCACGTGGTAGCCGTCCATCTCGATGAAGCAGAACGGGTAGAGCGCCACCACGAAGGCCTGCCACTGGATGATGCCCGAGGCGGCCGCGAAGGCCTGCACGAAGGAGCCCGTCGGCGAGCGGAGCGCGATCACGAGCCAGACCGAGCCGAGCACGAGGTGCACGAGGGCGCCGGACACGGCGGTGACCACGCGCGCCTTGCGGCTGCCCATGAAGATGTCGGTCACGTCCACGTAGAACGTCGGCACGAAGCCGTGCAGGAACGTGAAGCCGAACTCGCGCACGCGGCGGCCGTAGTGGATGAGGGCGAGGCCGTGCACGATCTGGTGCGCGGCGAGGGTGAGGACGAAGAGGAGCTTGACGGAGAGCACCGCCATCAGGGGGTTCTTGCCGAAGCCCGAGACGACCCGGTCGGCCTCGGGCCAGAGGCGCACGCCCGCCACGAGCCCCACCGCGGCCAGGAGCAGGCACAGCACCGCCGACACGCGCGAGAACAGCAGGAAGCCGCCCCAGCGGTACATCCCGCGGAACACGGACTGCACGTTGCGGCTCGAGATGTTGATCCGCTCCAGCGCGAAGAGCGCGGACTCCGCCATCTTCACGACGGGCTTGCGGCGGTTGCGCGCGAGCGCCTGCCGCAGCCGCGAGGTGGCCGTCATGGTCAGCAGCTGGGCGCGCTGCAGCTTGCGGATCAGGTGCGGGATGATCTCGAAGTCGAACTCGCCGTAGCGCAGCACGTAGGCGGTGGCGATCTGCTGGAGCGACGTCTGGCCGTCCATCCGCTCCCACAGGAACCGCTCGTGGTCGGAGAGGAGCAGGAAGCGGTCGGTGGCGGTGTTCTTGAGGATGAACGAGCGCTGGCCGTCGACCTTCGACGCGACCTCGGCCAGCTCGAACGAGCCCGCGGACACGCGCTGCGGCCGCGACTGGATGAAGGCGGCGCCGCTGCCGATCTCCCGGACCTCGAAGGCGTCCGTGTCGTCCTCGCGGCGGACGAGCAATTCCAGGCGCGCGCGCCGGGGCGGCGCTTGCGGCAGCTCAGCCATGGGCCGTCTTCACGATCTCGACTCCACGTCGAGACCGGTCGCCTCCAGCCCCCAGCGGGTGACCTCGGCCACGAGGTCGCCGGAGGCGCGCAGGCGCTCGATGAACACGAGCACCAGGGACTCGAAGAAGGCGGCGGCCGCGCGCGGGCTCACCTCGGTGAGGTGCCGCAGCGTCGCGCGGTCCAGCACGAGCAGCGTGGCGTCGGAATCCGCCTGGATGGTGGCCGAGCGCGGCGAGCGGTCGAAGAGCGCCATCTCGCCGAAGAAGTCGCCGGGCCCGACGCGCGCGAGGACCTGCTCGACGCGGCCCGTCACGGCCTTGGAGATCACGATCGAGCCCGCGCGCACCAGGAACATCTCGTCGCCGCCGTCGCCCTCGCGGAACAGGACCTGGCCGCGCTTGAGCGGGCGCTCGCGCAGGCTGTCGGCGAGAATGCCCAGCTCCGGCCCCTCGACGTTCCGGAACAGGCGGACGCTGCGGAGAAAGACGTGGGTGTCGGTTGAGCTGCCCACCGCGCGGAGATCCCGCGCCTAGGTGGCCACGCGACGGATGAGGGCGGTGCGCAGCGCGGCGGCGCGCTGGCCGGCCGAGCCCTGGCCGAGGCGCGCGAGGGCTCCGATGACGGTGGCGCGCTCGTCGTCGGTGAGCTCGTACTGGGCGAGAACGGTCTCGGGCGCGCGCTGGAGATCGGCCAGGAACTCGGGATCGATCATCGCGCGTCCAACAAGCTCCGGAAGGCGTTGCGCCATCGTCAATGGATCATATCAGAGTGGCGCGGGCCGAGAAAGGCCGACGCACACGAGCGTCGCCGCCACGACGGCGGCGAGGCCGAGCACGGCCAGCGTTCCCCACGGCCGCGGCGGGCCCGCGCCCGGCGCGGGCGCCACCACCAGGCGCGCCAGCGCCGGGCGGAAGATCCAGTCGAGGCGCTCGAGCGGGTCGGCGCCGGGGCGCACGACCACCAGCGCCAGCGTCACGCCGGCGGGCGGCCCGGCGCGGCGCCACACGCCGCGCGCGCTCTCCCCCGCCGCGAGCCGCGCGCGCCACGGCACCGGCTGCTGCGCCCAGGCGCCGTCGGGGCCGAGGAAGGCCGCGCGCTCGGAGAAGAGCCAGAGGACGTAGACGTCCCACGGCCCGCCCGTCGCGGCGCGCGGCGTGACGGCGAGCGTGACCGGGTCGCCCTCGGTCACTCCCGACGGAGCGACGGCGAGCTCGAAGGGAGGCGCCGGCAGCGCCGCGTGCGCCGCCGGCACGGCGACGAGGAGGACGACGCCCGTCGCCGCCGCCGCGGCGGCGCGCCGCGGGAGCAGGAGGAGCGCCACGACGGCGAGCGCGCCGAGCGTGATGGCCACGCCGAGTACCAGCCGGCGCGGCGTGAAGGCGAACTCGACCTCGTGGCGTCCCGGCGGCAGCGCGACGGCGCGGAACGCGTGGTCGGCGCGGTGGAGCGGCACCGCCGCGCCGTCGAGGCGCGCGTGCCAGCCGGGAAACCACGTGTCGGTCAGGACGAGCCACGCGGGCGCGTCGGTGGAGGCGGCGACGACGACGCGCGCAGGGTCGTCCACCAGAATGCGCGCGTCGGTCGCGCGCGGCGTGGCCGATGGCGCCGGCGGCGTCGCGCAGTCGGCGAGCAGCACCTCCTCGGTCGGCGCCAGGGCGCGCCCGCGCAGCCGCGCGACCGCGGCGCGGTCGTCGGCGCAGCGCGCGCGCGCCGCCACGAACGCGCGCGGCAGCGCCGCGGGATCCTCGAACACGCGCGCGTCGGCGCCGTCGTACGCCTGCGTGAGCCGCGGCTCGGCGGCCGGCGTGCCCGGCGGCAACAAGAGAAAGCGCACCCCGAGGAGCTCGCGCGTCGGCGCCAGCAGCACCGCCAGCGGCGACAGCGGCTCGCTCCCGTGGAGCGCGACGGTGTTCTCGCGGTAGCCGGCGGCGGCCGCGGTGCCCGTTCCCACCGGCCCCGCCAGCTCGGCCACGCGCCGCGGCGAGAGCCCGTCGTAGCCGTGCGCCTGGCGAAGCCCGTAGAGCAGGCCCACCTGGTCCGGGATGAGCACGCGCGCGGCCCCCGCGTGCGTCTGGAGCCACGCGAGCGCCGGCGGCGTGGGATAGAGCCAGCGCGTGTCGCGCACGGGCAGATAGCTCGCGAGCGGCGCCAGGGTGAGGACCTGCAAGCCCGCGAGCGCCACGCCCCAGCGCGCGCGTCCGTCGCCGAGCCAGCGCGCGAGGATCCACGCGGCCGCCGTCAGGCCCGCGAGGAACAGCCCGTACTGCACGGCCAGCGACGGCCGCACGGCGAGCGCGGCGGGCGTGCCCGTGGCGAGGATCACGGCGGCGAGCCCGGCGGCGGCGAGCAGCACGAACCAGCCGCGCACCCACGCCAGCGCGCGCGCCACGGGAACGCGCGCCGTGGCGTCGAGGCCGAGCGCGCCGAGGGTGGCGAGCGCGAAGACGAGGACCGGCATCAGGCGCAGGTTGCTGCCGAAGGCGATCACCGGCGCGGGCAGCACGTCCGCGAGCGCGCCGTAGTGGACGAGGCCGGCCACCACGGCGAGTCCCGTGAAGAAGCGCGTCGGCGGCCGGCGCCACGCCAGCGCCGCCAGCGGCAGCGCGGCGATCGGCACGAGCCCGGCGTAGGTGGACGTGATGTTGAACTGCCACGCGGACCACGTGCGCTCGGCGGTGCCGAAGAAGTACGGCATGAGCGCGGTGACCAGGGCGCGCGGCGGCACGGCCAGGGGCGGCGTCCACGCGCTGCGGAACGCGTAGACATTGCTCTCCCGCACGTAGTCGAGCGAGGGCAGCGCCTGCGCGGCGGCCAGCGCGCCGCCCAGCGCCACGCCCGCGCCGACGCGGAGCAGGAACGGCACGGCGCCCACGCGGCGCGGCGCGCGCGCGAGCGTCCACGCCGCGGTGGCCACGAGCGCCTGCGCGGTCGCCTGCGGATAACCGGCGACGAGGTCGAGGCCGACGACGAGCGCGAGCAGCGCGACCAGCCGGCGGTCGCCGCGCTTGCGCAGGCGATCCACCAGGCCGAAGAGCAGCGGCAGGAACGGCATCGTGCTCGCGAAGGTCCACGGCAGCCACGCGATGAGCGTGGTGGAGAGCATGGAGCCCGTCGCACCCACGAACGCCGCGAGCGGAACCAGGGCGAGCCCGCGCAGGAACCAGTACATGGCCAGGCCCGCGGCAATCACCTTGAGGAGCGCGGGGAGCGTCAGCGCCAGCGCCGGCGGCAGCGCCCACGCGAGCCACGTCAGCGGAAAGAGGCACGCCGTCTGGGGATTCGAGTAGAACGGCGCGCCCGTGTAGGCGTACGGGTTCCACCACGGCGGGCGGCCCGCGCGCACCTCGGCCGCCGACCAGAGGACCCACGGATGGAACACCTGCGTGACGTCGCCCAGCGCCTGGTTCGCCACGACCGGGCCCGGCGCGTGGGCGCGCCACGGCGCCGTCGTGAACAGGTTGTCGAGCGGCGCGAGCACGCGGCCCGGCAGGAGCGCGGGCGCGAACAGCACCAGAGGCAGCAGGACCAGGACGACGACGGCGACGCGATCGGGGTGTCGCCGGGCGAGGTCCCCGAGCGCGCTCATGGCGACATGGTACGCTGGGCGGCCGGAGGACCCGTCACGTTGCGTATCCGGACGCTGCTCGCTCTGCTCGCGCTGCTCCTCGTGGCGGTCCCGGCCACCGCGGCGCCACCGCCACCCCTCGTCGAGTACTCCAAGACGACGTTCACGGCCGCGCAGGCCGCGAATCTGCCCATCGTGGTCTTCGTGCACGCGGGCTGGTGCATCACCTGCCGGCAGCAGCAGCCGATCGTGCAGCAGCTCGCGTCGGACGCCGCGTTCACGAAGCAGAAGCTCATCGTGTTCGTCGTGGACTACGCCGACAAGGCGACGCTGCAGGAGCTCAACGTGACGGACCGCAGCACGCTCGTCGCCTATCGCGGCCGCGCCGAGCGCGCGCGCTCGTCGTTCGAGACGGACGCCGCCGCCATCCGCGCGCTCTTCCAGCGCGCCCTCTAGGTCGCGGCCGCCGCGGGATGGCCGCCTGCCTCCTCGGCTTCGCCGCCGGCGCCCTCGGCTCGCTCTCGCCGTGCGTGCTGCCGCTGCTGCCCGTCGTGCTCGCGGGCGCCGTCGAGCGCCACCGTTGGGGCCCGCTCGTGCTCGCGGGCGGCCTCGCCGTCTCGGCTACCGCAGTCGGCTTCGCCGTCGCGCTGCTCGGCTTCGGTCTGGACCGCGACCTGGTCCGGCTCGTGTCGGCCGCGCTCCTCGTCGGATTCGGCGCGGTGTTGCTGGTGGCGCGACTCGACGTGGCGCTGGCGCGCGCGACGACGCCGCTCGCCGCCGGCGCGGCCGGGTGGCTCGCGCGGCTCGGGCCGCGCGGGCTCGCGGGCCAGTTCGTGGTGGGGGCGCTGCTCGGGGCGCTGTGGACGCCGTGCGGCGGGCCAACGCTCGGCGGCGCGATCAGCCTCGCCGCGCGGGGCGATTCGCTCGGCGCGTCGGCGGCGGTGATGGGCGCCTACAGCCTCGGCGCGGTGGCGCCGCTGCTGCTGCTCGCCTACGGCTCGCGGCGCTGGCTCGCGCGGCCCGAGCGGCTGGCCGCCGCCTCGCGCGTCGCCAAGCCCGCCGTCGGCGCCGCGCTCGTGCTGCTCGGCGTGCTCGGCCTCACCGGCGCCGACAAGGCGCTGGAGGCACGCGTGCTCGACTGCATGCCCGCGTGGCTGATCGAGCTTACGACACGGTTTTAGCGGTGATCGTGTACTTGAAGCTCGGCGGATCGAGGCTGTCCTTGCGCCCCTCGGCCGTCTCCGCCTGCGGGTACATCAGGAACGGCAGCGGCGCCTCGGCGGAGCCCGGCAGCTTCACGTCGTGCGCGTAGTTGTAGGCGAGCCAGTTCATCTCCCACGCGCCGAAGAGCTTCGCGCGCGCGCGCTGCGCCTTGGGATCCGCCAGCCCGGCCGGCAGCCCGCCGCCCTCCTCGAGGATCACCTTGCGCACGTCGGCGGGATCGACCGGCACCCAGCCGTGGCCCGGCGCGTAGAACTCCGCGCGGCAGTGCTGGGCCTTGGTGATGTCGCCGCCCTTGCCGAGGCTCTTGAACTCCGCGGAGTCGGCGCAGCGCACGCCGTACACGTCGCGCGCGGGGATCTTCGCCGCCCGCGCCAGCCCGACGAAGAGGGCGTTGAGGTCGGCGCACTTGCCGCCGAAGTAGCGGGTCTCGAGCATGGTCTTGATGTCGCCGAGCCCGCAGCCCTTGACCCTGGGATCGCGGAAGGTGTTCTCGACGATCCACTCGTAGAGCGCGCGCGCCTTGTCGAGGTCGGAGCCGATGCCCTGGGTGATCCCCTGTGCGGTCTCGAGCACGATGCCGTCGGTGGGAATCAGCTTCGTGGGCTCCAGATAGCGCGCGAGCACCGCCCGGTCCTCGCGGACCGGCTTCGCGGGCGCCTTCGAGACGTCCACGGCGCGGTCGCGCGTCGCGAACTTGCTGGTGATCTCGATCACCGGCGCCTTCTCGCTCGCCGGCCACTCGGCGTAGATCAGGTCCGCGCCGTACCTCGGATCCTTCACGGTGCGCGACACGGCGGCGTTGCCCGCCCAGGTGTCACCGCCGCGCTTGAAGTAGTCGGCGTCGGCCAGCGGCACCGGCATCCAGACGCGCGTCACCCCGGTCGGGTTCGCGACCTCGATCTTCGTGACCGCCTCGAACTGACGCCACGGGTTGCTCGCGGTCAACGGCTCGGCGGCCCGGACAGGACGCGGCCAGCCTCCGAGCGCGACGGCAGCGGAGGCACCCAGACCGGTCTTCAAGAGGGCGCGACGTTTCATGGAGAATCCTCCCGACGTAGAGATAGCGTCGGGCATGGTAGAGGTGCAGCCGAGAACACCAATCGGATCTTCCGATACTACCGGGGCGGAGCTACGGGTGAGCGGCGATGGAGGGGTCAGGCCTGGACGGCGCCGTCCTGGGACCGCCCGATCCGCTCGCGGCTCTGGCGGATCAGCGCCTGCGTCTTTTCGCCGAGCGCCCGAGACGCGCGGACGGTCGCGTCGGTGGTCAGGCGGCGCCAGCAGTGGTCGTGAAACGCGTCGGCGTCGATCAGGACGGCGTTGTCGGTCCCCTCGATCTCCCGGCTGCAATAGGCGCACTTGTTGGAGGCATCGGGCCCGCGCCAGAGGAGGGTTGGGGTCTGTCGCCGGCAGCTCGCGCAGGTCGAGGTGCTCCGGCCGAAGGCGAGGTCGCGCACGAGGGTGGCCGTGACGCCGCGCATCTCGGTGAGGCTCACGGAGCAGGCGAACGCGAGGCAGGCGTCGCACAGGGCTTCGCCCGGGCACTGCTCCAGCAACCTCCGGACGGTGACCGTGAGTTCCGTGCCGCCGACTCTAGGTCCTCGGGCGGCGAGCCGTCAAGTACGCCCTTGCGCATACGTAGATCTACCGAGACCCACATGCCAGGGCCCAGAATCAGCGGAGCAGGTGCGGCAGGTACTCGCTCAGCTCCGCCAGGGCGGCGAGCGCCGCCGTGGCCGCCACGGCGGGCATTTGACGGACGAGCGTACGCCATGACGTTCCGTCGACGCCGCGGAGCGCCAACGCCGGGGCCGCGAGCGTCGCCGGCGCGAAGCGCGGCAGCGCGAGCACGCGGCGGCAATACTCCGCGTGCGCCGGCCCGAAGCGCGCCGCGAGGAGCGCGTCCTCGTAGGGCACGACGAGACGGTAGAGCGCGATGAGCGCGGCCGGCACGACGACCAGCCCGGGCCCGTTCTCGGCCAGCAGGACCACGCCGACCCCGGTCAGGAGCGTGGCGAGCGGGATCGGGTGCCGCATCAACGCGTAGGGGCCCGTGGTCACCAGCCGGGCGGGGGGGCGCACGGGGACGAGTCCCGTCGAATCCGCGTGCAGCCCCGCCCAGAGGCGCAGCGCGAGGCCGGCCAGCATGCAGAGGATGCCGCTGAGGTCGAAGACGAGGTCCCACACCGAGGTCGTGTCGACCATCGGCGGCGTGACGAACAGGACCGCGACGAGCGCCAGGGCCAGCACGTTCTGCCAGCGGTAGGCGAAGCCCTGCCACGGCGCCGGCACGGGGGCGGCGACGCGCGCCGCGAGCGGGTACCGCTCGTGCCACCACGCGGCGGCGGCGACCACGGCGACGCCGAGCGCCGCGCCGCCGAGCACGTCGAGCGGCCAGTGCACCCGCAGCACCATGCGGGAGAGCCCGACCAGCGCGATCAGGACACCGGCCACACCGTAGAGGACGTATTTCGCCCACCGCCGCACGACGCCCTCGAAGAGGTAGCAGGCCATCAGGTAGAAGGCGGCGGCCGCCGCGGTGTGGCCACTCGGGAACCCGAGCCGCATGCCGGCCGGGCGCGGGCGGCCGATCCCGACCTTGCCGAAGCCTTCGAGCGTGGCGACGGCCAGCATCACGACGGCCCACACCCACCAGCGCCGCAGGAACTGCCGCGGCAGCAGGACCACGAGGACCACGGCCGCGGGCAGCAGCACGTCCTTGCTTCCGAGACGGGTGATGCTACGAAACGCGGCGGCCTTGGGAACCGCCTCGATGATCGTCTCGTAGACGTGCCGCTCGAGGGCGGGCACGCCCGTGAGGGACACGATGGTGGCGGAGGCGATGAAGACCGCCGCCGCGGCGAAGAGGAGGTAGGCCCAGCGCCGCTCGGACGGCATCGCGCCCACATCGTATACGATGGGGGCCGTCATGTCAGGGCTGCGGATCACTCCGCTGCATCAATCGCTGGGAGCCGAGGTCGCGGGCATCGATCTCGCCGAGCCGGTCGACCCCGGAACGCGCGACGCGCTCACACGCGCGCTCGCCGAGCACCTGGCCCTGGTCTTCCACGACCAGTCCCTGACTCCGGCGCAATATCTCCACGCCGCCTCGGTGTTCGGACCGCCGATGGAGCAGCACTACTCGCAGCACAACATGCCGGACTTCCCGCTCATCGGATTGATCTGGCACAAGAACGGCCAGCAGCCCGCCGAGCAGTGGCACACCGACCACACGAACCGCGAGCGGCCGCCCGCGGCGACGATCCTGTACGGCGTCGAGGTTCCCTCAGCGGGCGGCGGGACGAGCGTGGCGAGCATGCGCGCGGCGTACGCGCGCCTGCCCGAGGACGAGCGCCGGCGCCTGGAGTCGCTCACGAGCTTCAACGGCCTGGACGGGCACGCCGACACGCGTGAGGAAGACCGGGCAAAGTACGGCCGGCCGATCGAGCACCCGATGGTTCGCACGCATCCCGTGCACGGCTCGCGCGCGGTGTACTTCCACGTCTCCAAGGCCACGCACATCGCGGGGATGACGCCCGAGGCGAGCAAGCGCTACATGAACGAGCTGCTCGCGCGGATGATCCAGCCGGCGATCACGTACCAGCATCGCTGGCGCAAGGGTGACGTGCTGGTCATCGACAATCGCGCGACGATGCACCGCGCCCACGGCGACTACGATCGGAGCCAGAGCCGCGTGCTCTGGCGGATCATCGTGGAGGGCGACCGGCCGCGGCTCGTGTAGCGCGCGGCGAGAAGTGGTGACCCCGGCGGGATTCGAACCCGCCGCCGAGGTCTTCCGCGAGCGAGATTAGAAACCGGGCATCTCGACTTCATGGGCAACCCGTCCGAGCTCTCATCCTCGCACCTCAGCGCAATATCTTGTGGTCCAGTCCCCGCCCCACCACTTACTCGTGTGCTAGTATCACTCCTGCCCGCGTCGTGTGGAGGTGAAGCCCGTGGAAGGCGTCGACCCGAAAGTCTTCGAATTTGCCCTTC
>DASYTM010000122.1:0-5629 GCA_036002345.1 Candidatus Methylomirabilota bacterium
CGGTCCGACTAACCAAGATGGGGGGCCTCGACCAGACCCCCCAAGCCCCCCAAACCCCCAAACGCTCGGGACGCCCCGGCGGAGCCGTGGCGCCCCTCGAATACCGTTCACGGGGTGAGGACGAAGGTCACTCGGGCGGAATCGCGCCCGTGCGCTCGACGATCAGGCGGTAGTGCTCCGGCCGGCGATGCTTCGCGAAGTTGAACGTCGTCTGCTTGTAGCCGCGGCACAGCTCGAGATCGCAGCGCGCGACGATGACCTCGTCGCCGACGGTGGAGGTCATGGCCACGATCTCCCCCGACGGCGCGATGATCGCCGACTGGCCGAGGAGCTCGCAGCCTTCCTCGCGCCCGGCCTTGGCCACGCCGACGACCCACGTGGCGTTCTGATAGGCGCCGGCCTGCATGGACAGATGATTGTGGAAGCCCGCGAGATGGTCGTGCTCGGGGGCGGGCGGGTTGTGGATCGGCGTGTTGTAGCCGAGGAGAACGAGCTCGACGCCCTGCAGCCCCATCACGCGATACGTCTCGGGCCACCGGCGATCGTTGCAGATGCACATGCCGACGACGGCGCCGTTCATGCGCGTCACCGGCCAGCCGAGGTCGCCCACCTCGAAGTAGCGCTTTTCCAGATGCTGGAACGGGCGCCACGCCTGGTCGTCGGCGTGGCCGGGCAGGTGGATCTTGCGGTACTTGAGCACGGTGCGCCCGGCGGCGTCGACGAGGATCGAGGTGTTGAAGTGGCGCCCGTCAGGCGTCTTCTCGGCGTAGCCGAGGCAGAAGGCGAGCCCGAGCCGACGCGCCTCGTCGAAGAGCGGGCGCGTCTCGGGCCCCGGCATCTCGGTCTCGAAGAACGCGTCGATCTCGCGCGGGTCCTCCATCCACCAGCGCGGGAAGAACGTCGTGAGCGCCAGCTCGGGGAAGACCACCAGCTCCGCCCCCCGCGCCTTCGCGTCGTGCAGGAGCCCGAGCAGGCGCTTGACGACGTCGCCGCGTGAGTCGCCGCGCTGGATCGGCCCGAGCTGCGCGCCCGCGACGATCATGGGATCAGACCTCGATGTTCCAGAGGAGCGTCGCGCCGAACTCGAGCAGCCCCTTGACGTTCTTGCGGAACGCGCCCGGCACCACGAACTGGCCCCAGGGAATGTACAGCACCTCGTCGTAGGCGATCTTCTGCACCTCGTCGGCGATGGCCTTGCGCTTGGCGGCGTCGGGCTCGCGCGCGAACTGCGCGCGCAGCTTCTCGATCGGCTCGCTCGTCGGCCAGCCGAACCAGGCCTTGTCACCGCCGCCGCCGACCACCGACGACACGGCGGGTGTCATCGTGTCGAACGACGTCGACCACGTGTGGAAGATGTTCCAGCCGCCCTGGGCCGGCGGCTCCTTCTTCGCGCGCCGCTGCACCATCGTGGACCAGTCCATCGCTTGCAAGTCGACGGCGGCCCCGAGCGAGCGGAGCATCTCGGCGGTCACGAGGGCGGGGCCGTGGGCGTACGGCGTGTCGGTCGGGTCCATCACCACGATGGGCCGGCCGTCGTAGCCGCCCTCCTTGAGCAGCCGCTTGGCGCGCTCGAGGTCGGGCTTCGGCGCGCCGACCGACGTCTCGTACGGCAGGCCGCCGCACATGAAGAGCGACGGGCACGCCTTGTAGTACTTCGGGTTACCGATGACGGCCTGCATGTACTTCTGCTGGTCCACCGCGTAGAGCAGCGCCTGGCGCGCGGCCTTGTTGTTGAACGGCGGCTGCAGGTGGTTGGGACGCAGGATGCCCTGGCTGCCGCGCGGGTCCGTGATGTACACGCGCAGGTCGGCGTTCTTCTCCAGGCGCGGCGCGAAGTCGAGCGGCACGTTCTCCCAGTAGTCGACCTCGCCCGCCTCGAGGGCGGCGGCGGCGGTGGCCTGGTCGGGGATGTAGCGCCACTCCACGCGATCCACGAGCGGGCGCTTGCCGCCGGCGGCGCCGCTGGGCTTCTCGTTGCGCGGCACGTAGTCGCCGTTCTTCACGTACACGACGCGGTTGCCCGGCTGCCACTCGTCCTTGACGAACTTGAACGGGCCGGAGCCGATGATCTCCTTGACCTGCTCCTCGGGCGGCGTGGCCGCCACCCGCGCGGGCATGATGAACGACGGGCTCGCGGAGGGCTTGCCGAGCGCGTCGAGCACGAGGCCGAACGGCGTCTCGAGGTCGATCGTGAACGTCTTCTTGTCGACGGGGGCTATCTTATTGAGGGAGGCCAGCATGAGCCGGCCCACCTGGTCGCGCCCGCACCAGCGCTTGATGGAGGCCACGCAGTCCTCGGCGGTGACGGGCTGGCCGTCGTGGAACTTGAGGCCGTCGCGCAGCGTGAACGAGTACTTCATGGCGTCCTTCGAGACCGTGTACTTGTCCACCATCTGCGGCTTGATCTTGAGGTTCGCGTCGAGCGCGAACAGGGTGTCGAAGATCATGTAGCCGTGGTTGCGCGTGATGTAGGCGGTCGTCCAGATCGGGTCGAGGATCTTGAGGTCGGCGTGCGGGACGAAGCGCAGCGTGCCGCCCTTCTTCTGCGCGTGGACGAACGGCGCGCGGGCGGTGACGGCGGCGGCCGCGGTGCCGGCCAGGAATGCGCGACGGTTGAGCTCGGGCATTGGGAATCCTCCTCGTGAAGGCCTGATCCTCGCACGACCCCGGGGCGAGCGGCAACCGGTGGTAAGGTGTCGCGCATGACGAAACGAGAGCGCGTGCTCGCGGCGATCGCGCGGCGTCCGGTGGATCGGGTCCCCGTGGCCTTCTGGCGGCACGTGCCCGATGTCGATCACACGCCCGAGGGGCTCGCGGAGGCGATGCTGGCCTTCCACCGCCGGTGGGACCTCGACCTCATCAAGGTGATGTCGAGCGGCGTCTACTGCGTGGAGGACTGGGGCTGCACGGTCGCGTACCAGGGCCACCCCGGCGGCGCCAGGCGCTGCACCGAGCACGCGGTGAAGACGGCCGCGGACTGGGGGCGCATCCGGTCGCTCGATCCGGGCGCCGGCGCGCTCGGACGCGAGCTGGAGGCGGTGCGGCTCATCCGCAAGGGCCGCCCCGACGACGCGCCCATCCTCCACACGGTCTTCTCGCCGCTGACCATCGCCGCGAAGCTCGCCGGCGACGGCCTCGCGCGCGACCTCGCCGCCGCGCCGGACGCCGTGCGCGCCGCGCTGGAGGTCATCACCGAGACGACGGCGCGCTACGCCGTGGAGTCGCTCGCCGCCGGCGCCGACGGGCTCTTCTTCGCGACCCAGACCGCGAGCGCGGATGCGGTGAGCGAAGCGGTCAGCGTCACCTGGGACCTGCCGTACGCGCGCCGCGTCCTGGAGCTCGTGCGCGGAGCCTCCGTGCTCACGCTCCTGCACCTGCACGGCAAGGACGTCTTCTGGAACGCGTGGACGGCGCTGCCCGTGCACGCCGTGAACTGGCACGACCGGCTGACGGCGCCGACGCTCGCTGACGCGGCGCGGAGATTCTCCGGCGGCCTCGTGGCCGGGCTCGGCGAGGCGGGCGCGCTGCTCGCGGGCCCCCCCGCCGCCGTGGCCGCCCAGGCGCGCGACGCGATCGCGCAGGCGGGCGGCCGCGGCCTCATCGTGACGCCCGGGTGCGTGCTGCCGCTCGCCGTGCCCGATGCGCATCTCGGCGCCGCGGTGAACGCGGTCCGGACTGTGTAGGGCTCCGGCTCCGCCTCCGCTCCGGGCACCGTCAGCATCCTGACGTCGCGCGCCGAGTCACTGGCACCCGGCTTGCTCCCTCCGATCGGCGGAGGAACTTCCATGACTTCCGTCGCCGGCATCTTCACGTCACGCGAGGCCGCCGAGCGCGCCGCGCAGCGCCTTGCGTCGTCGGGGTTCGCGCGCGAGCATCTCACGCTGTTGACGCCGGGCACCGACGTGCGGCGCGTGGAAGCCGCCGTGCCCCTGGACGAGGGCGAGGCGCCGGGCACCGGCGCCGCGATCGGCGCGGTCACCGGGATCGCCACCGGGGCCGGGATCGGCGTGCCGATCGGCGCCGCCGTGAGCCTCATGGTGCCCGGCATCGGGCCCATCATCGCCTTCGGCCTCCTCGGCGCCGCGCTCTTCGGCGCCGGCGGCGCCGCCATCGGGAGCGCGCTCGAGCACAGGCTCGCGCAGGGCGTGCCGCATGACGACCTCTTCGTGTTCGAGCAGGCGCTGCGCTCCGGCCATTCCGTCGTCGTCGCGCTCGTGGAGGACGCGGCGGAGGCGGACCGCGCGCACGCGATCTTCCGCGAGGCCGGCGCGCTGGACATGGAGACGGCGCGCGACCGCTGGTGGAGCGGGCTCACCGCGGCCGAGCGCGGGCGCTTCGAGCCCGTCGAGGAGCACGTCTACCGCTGCGGCTTCGAGGCCGCGCAGTGGTGCGACGACCGCGAGAACGTGCGGCCCCTCCACGGCGCGCTCATCGAGGACGCCGCCTTCCAGCGCGGCTGGGAGCGCGGCCTCCAATTCCGCCGGGCCCGCGACCTGAAGAAGACCGCTTAGGCGCGCGCGGGGGGGTCTGGGGGGCCATGTCGGGGCCCCCCAGGTTCACTGTCACCGTAGGGCCCGTCGCCGCGCTCGCCGGGCGCGGTTTCCTCGGCGTTCAGCGGCCGTCCCGCGCCGTCGCGGCCTGGGCGCGCCGCGCGCCGCTCGTGCTCGCTCGCGTTCAGCGCGTCGGGCGCCTGCGGCGCCGGCGCGTCGTCTCGCTTGTCCTTGTCCATACCCCACCTCCTGTACACTGGGCCGCGCGCCATGACCGCGAGCCCGCCGCCCCGCGCGGCCCACCCGTACTTCATGCACGATGCCATCTACGCTCAGCCCGGCGCGCTGCGCCTGGTGGACCGGGTCAACGAGGGCGCGCTCGGCGCCGCGGCGGCCGCGGTGCGCGGCGCCGGCCGCGTGTGGCTCGCGGGCGTCGGCTCCTCGTGGCACGCGGCGCTGGTGGGCGAGCACTGGCTGGCCGGGCTCGGCAAGTGCGGTGCTGCGGCGCGGGCCGTCATCGCCACCGAATGGACCGCGCACGGCCCGGCCCCGGAGGCGGGCGACGCGCTCGTCGCGCTGAGCCACCGCGGCTCGCGCGTGGCCGCCGACGCCGTCACGCTCGCCGCGGGCCGTGGCGCCGTCACCGTCGCCGTCACCGGCAAGGGCGCCGCGCTGCCGGGAGCGACCCACGCCCTCCACACGGCGGACGTGGAGACCTCCGGCGCCCACACCGTCGGCTACACGGCCGCGCTCGCGGCGCTGGCGCTGCTCGCGGCGGAGACGGGCGGCGCGGACGCCGCGCGGCGTGCGCTCGGCGCGCTGCCCGATCAGCTCGCGCTGCTCCTCGGCCAGGAGTCGTGGGACGCGCTCGGCGCGCGCCTGGCCGCGCGGCGCCAGTTCTGGTTCGTCGGCGGCGGGCCGAACCTTGCCACCGCGCGCGAGGGCGCGCTCAAGATGACGGAGACGGCGTGGCTGCCCGCGGTCGCCTACGATCCCGAGTCCTTCCTGCACGGCCCGTCGGCGGGGCTCGAGCCCGACGACGCGCTCCTGCTCGTGGCCCCGCCGGGGCCGAGCCACGCGCGCGCCCTCGACGTGGCACGCGCCGCCCGCGCCATCGGCGCCGAGGTGCTGATCCTCGC
>DASYTM010000123.1:0-12187 GCA_036002345.1 Candidatus Methylomirabilota bacterium
ACCACCGCCACCAGGATCGACAGGATGGCGAGCTCGATGGTCACGGGCAGGAGCGGCCGGATGACCTCCCAGGCCGGGACGTCGTAGCGGTACGACTTCCCCAGGTCGAAGACCAGGATCTGCCGCATCCACTCCAGGTACTGCACCCAGTAGGGGCGATCCATCCCCAGCTCCTTGAGGATGGCCTGCTTCTCCGCTTCGTTCACGTAGCCCGCCGTCGAGAACAGGATGTCCACGATGTCGCCGGGGGCCAGGCGCAGGAGCACGAAGATGACCATCGACATGCCGACGAGCGTCAGCACGGCGATGCCGAGCCGCTGCGCGATGTAGCTCTTCATGGGCGGACGCGGTTACTTGTCCCGCCAGACCTCCTGCATGCGCCCGAAGTTGTAGATGGACTGGTGCGGGATCAGGTTCTTCACGAACGGACGGTGCGCGAAGTAGTCGAGTCTCCAGTCCAGCAGCGGCCGCGCCGCATCCTCCTCGAGCTTCTTCTGGAGCTGGGCCACCAGGTTCAGCCGCTTCTTGGGGTCGAGCTCCTGCGACTGCGCCTCGATCATCTTCATGACCTGCTCGTCGCAGTAGAAGCTGTAGTTGCGCGGCGAGCCGCACGCGTAGTTCTCGTAGAAGTTCGCGTCCGGATCGTCGGGACCGACGCCGGTGAGGTTCGCGCCGATCTGGTAGTCGCCGCGGGTGGCGGTGGCGTGCCACTGCGCCGTCTCGATCTGCTTCAGCGTCGACTCGATCCCCACCTGCTTCAGCTCGTTGATGACGAAGGACGCCATGTCCACGTAGATGGCGATGGCGCGGGTGACCATCTCGACCTTCAGCGGGTTCTGCGGCGTGATCCCCGCCTCGGCGAGGAGCTTCCTGGCCTGGGCCTTCTCGTCGGCGGGCTTGCCATACCCCGGGAGCGCGTTGAGATCCTTGTCGAGCAGCCCCCAGAAACCATGGGGCTTGGGCGCCATGGAGGCCCCGATCACCGCGCCCCCCTGGTGGACGGCCCGCACCAACGCGCGCCGGTCGATGGCGCGGCTCACGGCCAGCCGCACCTTCGCGTTGTTGAAGGGCGGCTTCTTGATGTTCATGATGATGTTGTCGTTGACGTTCTGGCTGTACGGCGTCACCACCAGCTCGGGCACGGCCTTCTTGAGCTGCTCGGCCGCCGTCTTGCTGGTCTCGCCCGGAAACGCCACGTCCACCTGGCCCGATTGCAGCGCCGCGATGCGCGTGCCCCGCTCGGCGATGACGATGTACTTCAGCCCGTCGAGGTACGGCCGGCCCTTGACGAAGTAGTCGGGGTTCTTCACGAACTCCACGAACTCGCCCTTCCGCCATTCCTTCAGCTTGAACGGCCCGGTGCCGATGCAGCCGGTGCGGTAGCTCGCGGGCGGCACGTGGGCGGCGTACACGGGACTGTAGCCCGAGGCGAGCATCATCAGCAGCGAGGGCTGCGAGCGCTTCAGATGGAACACCACCGTGTGGGGATCGGGCGTCTCGATGTTCTGGACGTTGGTGTACCAGTCCTTGCGTGGGTTGATGCGCAGCTTCGCCGGCGCGTCGGGCGCCTCGCGGAGGATGTCGAGGGTGTACTTGACGTCCTTCGAGGTGAACGGCTGGCCGTCGTGCCACTTCACGCCCTTGCGGAGAAAGAAGACGAGGTTGCGGTAGTTGTCCTGCCACGACCACTTCTCGGCCAGCTCGCCCACGATGGTGTCCATGCTCTCCGTCTTCTTCAGCGGATCGAAGAGCACGAGGTTGTTGAAGCACGGCATGGCCGGCCACACGACGTCGATCGTCGACGTTTCGTGGATGGCGAAGCCCTGGGCGGGATCCGCGCGGTTGGTGTGCGTGATCACACCACCGGACTTGGGCGTCTGGCTGATGGCGGGGCTGACGAACGTGGCGATGAGCACGAGACTCGAGACCGCGAGCGCTATCGGCGCGCGCATGCGTGACATGCGAGTTCCTCCTAGGGTCGGGCGTGAATTGGGCTGAAGTCTACGTGAAAACCGCGGGAGCCTCAACGTCGTGCCGATTCACAGCCACAGATGGGCGATGAACAGGTGCACGCCGTAGATGGCGCCGCCGGCGAGGCCGCCCACCACCGTGCCGTTCACGCGGATGTACTGGAGGTCGTCGCCCGCGTGCTCCTCGATCAGCCGCACGGCGCCCTCGGGACCGAGCGCGCGCACGCCGTTCTCGATGAACTCCGCGATGCGGCCGTGGTAGCGCAGGACCAGCTCGCCCGCGCGCGCCTTGATCCAGTCGCCCACCTGCGCGCGCAGCGCGGCGTCGGTGACCAGCACCTGGCGCGCGCGCTCCAGCCGCTCCGCGATCCACGCCGCCGTCTCCGAGCGCGGCGCGGCGAGGTCGGCGAGGAGCGTCCGGCGCAGGGAGGCCGCCAGGTCGTCGAGGAGCGCGACGACGGCGGGGGTGGCGAGGAGCTCGTTCTTCGCCGCCTCCACCTTGGCCACCAGCGTGGCGTCGGTGGTCAGCCGCGCCTCCAGCTCGGCCACGATCTCGCTCACGCGCGCTCGCAGCGGGTGATCCGGGTTGTTCGCCACCTCGCGCAGTCCCGCGTGCAGCGCGGTGACGATGCGCTCGCGATCGAGCACGCCGAGGAGCTCGGCGAGGCCGATCCAGAGCCGCGGGTACACGCCCATGCGGGCGCGATAGCGCGCGAGGAGCTCGTCGATCACCTCGGCGACGGTGGCGCGCACGTCCGGCCGCTCCAGCGCGTCGGCGAGGGCCAGCACGAGGGCCTGCACGACGCGCGCGTCCCAGCCGTTGTCGCGCGCGATGCGCAGCGCGGCCGCGAGGGTGGGCGCGATCGGCTCGGCCGCCACCATCGCGCGCAGGCGCGCCACCAGCTCGGAGGCCGTGGCCGGCGTGAGCTGATCGGCGGCCCACCGCGCCACGGCGCGCGTGGCGGCCTCGAGGTCGGCCTGCGAGACGCGCTCCGCGCCGCGCGCGAGCAGGTCGCTCACGTCCAGGTGCTCGATCTCCCGCACGACGTACGCGGGCGTGAGCACGCGGCCGCCGACCATGGCGCCGACGCGCTCGGCCAGGCCCTCCCAGTTGGCCGGGATCAGCGCGGTGTGCGGGATGGGCAGGCCGAGCGGCCGGCGGAAGATGGCCGTGACCGCGAACCAGTCCGCGAGCCCGCCGACCACGCCCGCCTCGGCCACCGCGAGGATCCACCCGCCCCACCAGGTGGCCCGGAACGGGAACGCCGCCACGGCCAGGACGGCGGCGGCGATCAGCACTCCGAGGGCGAGCCCGCGCTGGCGGCGCACGCCCGTCACCGTCCGGGAGCGAGGAGGAAGTCGAGCATCCGCTCGGTGGCGCGCGGGCCCGCCGGGTACGTGTGCGTCCCGCGCGGATCGCCGCCGCTCCAGGCGTGCCCCATGCCGGGCACCAGCCACGTCTCGAGCACCGCGTGGCCACGCGCGTCGCGATACAGAGCGTGGACGGCGCCGTCGGCCGGCTCGGTGACCGCCGACACCGCTCCGAGCACGCGCGCCAGCATCGTCTCGAGCGCGGACAGGTTGGAGGGACTCACGACCGGATCGACGGCGCCGTGCCACGCGGAGGCCCGCAGCGGCAGCGACGTCATGCCCGCCGCGCGCCGGCACGCCGTCGCCGACACGCGGGGGTCGGCGCCCATGCCGCGCATGCAGTGGATGCCGCCGGTGGCGCCCACGCCGCAGCGGTAGGCGCCGGCCGCCATCACGCCGATGGCGCTGACGACCTGCGGCGCCGCGCACGCGAGGTTCACGGCCATGAAGCCGCCGGCGGAGAATCCGACCACGACGAGGTGCGGGTCGCGCAGGCCACGCTCGGCCTGGACGTGGCGGGCGAGGGCGAGGATCTCGCCCACCTCCCCCGCCGCCGGCGGCGCGGCGGCGACGAACCAGTTCCAGCAGCGGTAGGCGTTGTCACGCCGGCCCTGCGCGGGATAGACGACGACGAGCCCGCGCCGCTCGGCCGCGTCGTTGAGCCGGGTGCCCAGCGCGAAGTCTTCCGGCGTCTGCCAGCAGCCGTGGAGCGCGACCACGAGCGGCCCCGCCGCCGGCGTGCTCGGCGTGTAGAGCGCGTAGCCGCGCCCGTCGTGCCAGCCGCTCGTGAACGCGCCCGCGTGGACGGGGGGCGTCTGGAGGGCGAGGAGCGCGAGCACGAGCGCGGCGCGCCTCATGCTCTGCGTCGCGACGGCAGGAGCACCCGTCCACCCTTCACGTCCCACACGCCCCGCGGGCTCAGCCGAACCGCCGGCAGAAAGTCGGCGGCCAGGAACAGGAGCGTGAAGAACGGGTCGTGGAACGGGTAGCCGCGCGCGGCCAGCGCGCGCCGCAACTCGCGCTCCCGGCCGGCGGCTTCCGGCAGCTCCGCGCGCGTCATGACGCCGCCGAGCGGCAGGGGCAGCTCCCACGCGACGTCGTCGCCGTCCACGAGCACCACGCCGCCGTGGATGTCGAGGAGCCGGTTGACGGCGCGCGCCATCGAGGCCGGGCGGCGGCCGATGGCGAGGATGTTGAAGTCGGTGGAGATCGTGGCCGCGAGCCCGTCGAGGCGGTCCGCGAACCCCGCGAGCAGCGCCGGCGCGACCCAGCGCCCGGCGCGGTCGACGAGGGCGGCGTGCAGATCGCCCGGCTCCCGCGCGCGCTCCTCGAGCTTCGTGATCACCGTGCTGACGAGCCGGAGCACCGGGTACGTCGCGCGCTCGGGCAGCGCGAAGTCGGCGGCGCGCGCCCGCCAGCGGACGGCGAGGCGCGCCGTGGGCGTCGTGAACACGCGGCGCCACGACGGCTCGGGGATCCGGACGAGCGTCTTGCCCTCCCGCGCCGCCACGCGCCCGCGCGCGACGACCGTCTCGGGGCGCGGCTCGCCGAGATCGCGGAGCACGCAGATGTCGGCGTAGCGTCCGGGCGCGATGCCGCCCAGGTCGGCGTCCTTGCCGAAGTAGGTGGCGGGGTTCAGCGTGGCCATGCGATAGGCGTCGAGCGGCGGGATCCCGCGCTCCATCGCGGTGCGGATCAGGTGGTCGACGAAGCCGTGCTCCTGGACGAAGGCCGGCATGGAGCCGTCGGCGGTGAGCATCGCGCGCGCGACGAGCCCCGGCGCCTCCTTGAGCGCGCCGAGCAGGTCGCTCAGGTCGGGGCGCAGCGAGGATTCCCGCAGCATGACGGCGATCCCCTGGCGCGCGCGGTCGAGCACCTCGCGCGCGGTGATCGGCTCGTGATCGGACGTCAGGCCGCCCGCGGCGAGCGCCGCGATCCGCTCCGTCGAGGCGCCCGCGGTGTGCCCCTCGACCCGCTGGCCCCGTGCCCGCGCCAGGCCGAGTCGCCGCAGCAGCTCGCGGTCCCCGGCGTGGATGTCGGGCCAGCGCGTCACCTCCCCCGCCGCCACCGTCGCGGGGTGCGCGAGGGCGCGGGCGAAATCGCGGAGGGGGAAGCGCCGGCGCTCGTCGCGCGTCCGCGCCTGCGCGTGGGGGCGGATCATCCAGTAGAACTTCACGGGCGAGCCGGCGAGGGCGTCCGCCACCGCCGTGAACGCGCGCAGCCCGCCCAGCTCCCAGAACTGCAGCGTGTCGGCGACGAGCGTGGTGGTGCCGAGGGCCAGCACGTGGCGGGCCAGCGCCGAGGGCGTGATGACGTGGGCGGGGTGCACGTGCGGATCGACGTAACCGGGGACGAGGACGCGCCCGCGCGCGTCGAGGACGGCGGTGCGCGCCCCCACCATGTCCTCGCGCGCGCCCACGTAGGCGATGCGCTCGCCCTGGATGGCGACGTTCGCGGGGTAGAGCTCGCCCGTGTAGACGTTGAGGAGCGTGCCGCCGCGGACGTAGAGATCGGCCGGGGCGGCGCCGCGCGCGACGGCGGTGAGTCGCCGTCGCTCGCCGAGGGTCACTTCCGCCGACGGCGTGTGGAAGCGCGGTAGGCGGCGGCGCCCGCCGTCATCCCGGCGCGCAGGCCGCGTCCGATCCGCGCCGCGTCCTTCATCGCCTTCCGCACGCGGGGCTCGGCCTCACGCAGCGTGCGCTCGATCACCCGGCGCGTCTGCTTGTCGAGCTTCTTGAGACGGGCGCGGGCGTCGCCGCGCGCCTTGCGGGTGTCGACCTCGAGCTTCTTGAGCTGCTTGACGATCTTCTTCCACTGGTTGTCCAGGGCGGCCATTGAGCCCTCCTTGCGTTGCCGGTGATTATGCCATTCGCTCGCTACAATGACGTCGTGAGCGATGCGATCGAGATCAGCGACACCGTGCGCGTCCCCGGCGGGGCGGTGACCGTCCGCGCCGTGCGCGCGTCGGGGCCCGGCGGCCAGAACGTGAACAAGGTGGCCACGAAGATCGACCTGCGCGTGGATCTCGACGCCATCGAAGGGCTGCCGGAGCCGGCACGCGCCCGGCTCCTGACGCTGGCGCGCCACCGCCTGGACGCCGACGGCCGGCTGGTGATGACGAGCCAGGTGACGCGCAACCAGGCGCGCAACCTCGAGGACGCGCGCGACAAGGTCCGCGCGCTGATCGCGGCCGCCCTGGTGCGGCCCCGCCACCGGACGGCGACGAAGCCGACGGTGGCCGCCCGCGAGCGGCGCCTCGGCGCCAAGCGCGCGCGCGGCGACGTGAAGCGCCTGCGCGCGCGCCCGGCCGAGGACTGACCGGCGGCTACTTCGCGCTGGAGTCCTTCTGGATAATTACGTGGGGGGCCACGACATGGCCCCCCACACCCCCCAACGCTCGGAGCGCCCCGGCGAAGCCGAGGCGCTCCTCGACGCTCCCGCGCGACCCGGACTAGCGGGCTACTTCGCGCTGGAGTCCTTCTGGACGAACTTCGCGGCGACGGTGTTCTGGTTGCCGCGGTAGAAGCCGATGACGGTGACGGGCTCGCCCGTCGTGAGCGACTTGCGGATGCCCTCGCCGACCTCGGCCATGTCGACGGCGATGTTGCGGCCGTCGTCGGCCTTGAGCGTGAGCTTGGTCCCCTCGACCGCGCTCACCTTGCCGTGGATGCGCTGCCAGCCCTTCTCGTCGACCGGCCCGGGCGAGGCCGACGGCGCCGTGCTGCTCACGCCTGCCGACGAGTCCTTCTGGATGTAGCGCGCCACGAAGTGATAGGGCCGCGAGCCCGGGAAGCCGATCAGCGTGACGCCGTCGCCCTTCGCCAGGTTGCCCCGGATGTCCGCCGAGACCTGGGCCGCGTGGACGGTCAGCGTGCGGCCATCGTCGGTCTTCACCGTGACGCGATTGCCGCTCACCGCCTCCACCTTGCCGTGGACGCGCTGCCACGACCGGTCGGTGGCCGGAGGCGCCGTCTGGCCGGCGACGGTGCCGCCGCGCGCCGGGTCAGACGAGTCCTGCTGGATGTACTGCGCGGTGAACTGGTTGGCCGATGCGCCGGCCTTGCCGATCAGCGTGACCGCCTCGTTGGGCGTGAGGGCGCCGCGGATTTCGTTCCCGACCTGCGCGGCGTCGACGGTGAGGACCCGCCCATCGTCGGCCTTGAAGGTCACGGTAGTGCCGCTGACGGATTGGACCCGGCCGTGGATGCGCTGCCAGTCGTCCGCCGCCGCCCCGGCGACGCCGAGGAGCAGCAGGCACGACAGCGCGACCAGCGATCGTAGAACTTTCATGGTGACACCTCCCCGCGCTTCGAACGAGCAACGGTGGTGCCACCGACTCAGAAGCCGAGCGCCTTGACCTCCTCGCGGAAGCGGCGCACGTTGCCGAGCTTGATGTCCTCGTAGCCGCGGATCAGATCGGGCAGGCCCGCCAGCTTCACGGCCCGGGCGTGCGAGGTGGGATCGAGGCCGGCGAGGGCCTTCTCCACGAGCGCCCGGTACTCGCCGATCAGCGCGCGCTCGACGCGGCGCACCTCGGGCCAGCCGAACGGATCGAGCGCCGAGCCGCGCAGCCCGCGCAGCGCGCGCAGCGCGCGGAACACGCCCTCGAACCAGCGCCCGAAGGCCAGCTTCTTGTCGAAGCCGAGGGCGCGGAGGACCGGCGGGTGGAGGTTGTAGTGGATGCTGACGCCGTCCGGATACTCCGCCTCGAGCGCCGCCGCGAGGTCGTTCTCGAGATGCAGGCGCGCGACCTCGTATTCGTCCTTGTACGCCATCAGCTTGAAGAGGTACCGCGCGACGGCCTCGGCGAGCGCCGAGCGCCCCGGCACGGCGGCGCGCTCCGCGTCGGCGACCCGCTTCACGAACTCCGCGTACGACCGCGCGTAGCCGGCGTCCTGGTAGGCGATCAGCTCGGGCACGCGGATCTCGAGCAGCCGGCGCAGCTCACCGTCGGCGCCGACCCCATCCACCAGCGCTCGCGCCTCGGCCGTCAGCACGGATGTCGTCTCCAGCGCGCCCACGCGGCGCCGCTTGAGCGTGGCCGCCCACGACGGATCGGCCACGAGCAGCCGGCCGGCGCGGAACGCCTGCGTGTTCATGGCCACCGACACGCCGTTGAGCTGGATGGCGCGCTCGATGGCCTGGGCCGCCACCGGGATCGCGCCGGCCTGGTACGCGGCGCCGAGCACGATGAGGTTGGCCGCCATGTGATCGTCGAACAGCGTCTCGGCGAGCCCGAGGGCGTCGAGGTAGACGTTCTCGTCCTTGCGCGTGAAGCGGTTGAGGGAGGCCTGCAGCCCCGAGGCCTCGGGGAACTGGACTTCGGTCCGCGTCACCATCGCGCCCGTGGGGACCTGGCTCATGGACACGACGGCGATCGTCCGCTCGCCGCTCGCGTGGTCGAGGTTCTGCGGCGAGGTCGCCACGAGGATGTCGAAGCCGAGGTAGCAATCGGCCTCGCCGGCCGCGATCTTGTTGGAGACCTCCACCGGCCGCTCGGCGATCTTGAGGTGCGAGACGACCGGCCCGCCCTTCTGGCTGAGGCCCGTCTGGTCCAGGCCGCGCACGTGCTTGCCGTCGAGCAGCGCGGCGGTGCCGAGGATCTGGTTCACGGTGACGACGCCGGTGCCGCCGATGCCCATCATGAACACGTTCGCGGAGGCGGGCACCTTCAGCGCGGGCTCGGGCAGGGCGCGGTCGACGGTGAAGACCTTGCGCTCCTTCGTCCGCGCCTCGCCCTTGGGCACCACGGTCAGGAACGACGGGCAGTCGCCGCGCAGGCACGAGTAGTCCTTGTTGCACGAGGACTGGTGGATCTGCGTCTTGCGGCCGAACTCCGTGTCCACGGGCTGCACCGACAGGCAGTTGGACTTCACGCCGCAGTCGCCGCAGCCTTCGCACACGGCCTCGTTGATGAACACACGCAGCGCGGGGTTCTCGAGCCGGCCGCGCTTGCGCAGCCGGCGCTTCTCGGCGGCGCAGCGCTGGTCGTGGACGAGGATGGTGACGCCGGGGATGTCGCGCAGCACCCGCTGCGCCTCGTCGAGGCGGTCGCGATGCCACACCTCCGTGCCGCGGCCCCAGCGCGCGCCCGCGTCGTACTTGCCGGGATCGTCGGTGGTGACGATGATCCGCTTGACGCCCTCCGCCTCGAGCAGCCGCGTCATGTCGGGCACGGGCATGGCGCCGGCGGCGTCCTGGCCGCCCGTCATGGCCACCGCGGAGTTGTAGAGGATCTTGAACGTGATGTTGGTGCCCGCGGCCACGGCCTGGCGGATGGCCAGCGAGCCCGAGTGGAAGAAGGTGCCGTCGCCGAGGTTCTGGAACATGTGCTTCATCTCGGTGAACGGCGCCATCCCCACCCACTGCACACCCTCGCCGCCCATGTGCGTGGTGCCGACCGTATGTCGCTCGGGCATGGCCAGCGCCATCCCATGGCATCCGATGCCGCCGCCGGCCATGGACCCTTCCGGCACGACGGTGGAGCGGTTGTGCGGGCAGCCCGAGCAGAAGAACGGCTGGCGCGCGAGCGTGAGCGGCGCGGGGCGCTCGCGCAGCGCCTCCAGCAGCGCCACGCGCGCGGTGATCGAGCCCAGGTTGAGCTTCTTCTCGAGCCGCGTCGCGAGCAGCAGGGCGATCTTGTCCGCGTCGAGCTCGCCGTTGGCGGGCACGAGCGGGCGGCCCTCGGTGTCCTGCTTGCCGACGATGCGCGGGCGCTCGGCCTGGTTGTAGAGGATCTCGCGGATGAACGTCTCCACGAACGAGCGCTTCTCCTCGACGACGAACAGCTCCTCGAGGCCCCGCGCGAATTCCCGGACGATCTGGCCCTCCATCGGCCAGAGCAGGCCGATCTGGAGCAGCCGGATCCCGTAGCGCTTGAGCGCCTCGTCGTCGAGCCCCAGCTCGCGGAGCGCCTCGCGCAGGTCGTAATACGCCTTGCCTGGCGCGACGATCCCGAGCCACGCATTCGGGGTGGGCACGGTGATCCGGTTCACGGGGTGCGCCGCCGCGAAGGCCTTCGCGGCCTCCAGCCGCCCGTAGTGCAGCTCGCGCTCCAGCTCGAGGCCGAACGGCGGCAGCAGCATCGGGTTCTGCGTCGCCCGCCACGGCTTGCCTTCCCACGTGAAGCCGGGGTCGCGGATGGTGAGCCGCTCGGGATGCACGACGGCCGTGCCGATCTCGTCGGCCACGTTGGTGACGATCTTGAAGCCGACCCAGAGGCCGGAGTAGCGCGACATCTCGAAGCCGTAGCGGCCGAGGTCCAGGATCTCCTGCACGTTGCCGGGGAACAGCGTCGGGAAGAACGCGTCGTAGAAGGCGACCTCGGAGTGCGTGGGCAGGGTCGACGACTTCGAGAGCGGGTCGTCGCCGCCCAGTGCGAGCACGCCGCCCCAGCGCCCGATGCCGGCATAGTTCGCGTGCTTGAAGATGTCGCCGGTACGGTCCACGCCGGGGCCCTTGCCGTACCACATGCCGAGCACGCCGTCGAACTTCGGCTTCGGGAACATGTTGGCGAGCTGGGCGCCGTAGATCGCCGTCGCGCCGAGGTCCTCGTTGAGCCCGGACATGAAGACGACCTCGTGCTCGGCGAGGAGCTTGGGATTGCGCTCGAGCGTGAGGTCCAGGCCGCCGAGCGGCGAGCCGCGGTAGCCGGAGATCAGCGTCGCGGTGCGCACGCCGCGCCGCGCGTCGGCGCGGTGCTGGTCGAGCGGCAAACGAACGAGCGCCTGGATGCCCGAGAGGAAGATCGTGCCCTCGTCGAGCCGATACTTCGCGTCGAGCGTGAAATCGTCGTGACTCGCCATGCTCTCCTCGGGAATCGGGTTCGCGGCCGGGACCCGGACGTTATGATACGGGCGCGTCCGGCAAGGCGCAATTGTAGTGCGGACGGAGGGCACATGGCGATCGGGCTGTGTCTGATGATCGAGGGGCAGGAGGGGCTCACGTGGGAGCGGTGGCGCCGGCTGGCGCGCGCCGCGGAGGACGGCGGCTTCGAGTCGCTCTTCCGCTCGGATCACCTCACCGGCCTGTTCGGTGATCCCAAGCGGCCGTCGCTCGACACGTGGGCCTCGCTCACCTGGCTCGCCTCCAACACCACGCGCATCCGCTTCGGCCCCCTCGTCTGCCCGCTGACCTTCCACCATCCCGCGCTGCTCGCGAAGCGGGCGGCGGCGGTGGCGGAGTTGTCGGGCGGCCGCTTCGACCTCGGCATCGGGGCGGGCTGGCACGAGGGCGAGCACGCGATGTTCGGCATCCCCTTCCCCCCGCTGAAGGAGCGCATGGACCGCTTCGAGTGCGGCGCCCGCGCCATCACCGCGCTCTGGCAGGGGCGCGCCGTGACGCTCCCGCAGCCCTACTACCCGCTCCGCGCCGCCGAGAGCTATCCGCTGCCGCCCGGCGGCAGGGTGCCGCTGATCGTCGGCGGCCGCGGCGAGAAGCGCACGCTGGCCATCGTCGCCGCCCACGCCGACGAGTGGAACATCACGCGCATCACGCGCGAGGAGTATCCGGCCAAGCGCGCCGTGCTCGAGAAGCACTGCGCGGCCGCCGGCCGGGATCCGGCGACGATCCGCCGCTCGCTCATGGTGCCGTTCGTCGTCGGCCGCACGCCGGCGGAGCAGCGCGAGCGGCTCGCGAAGGCGCGGGTGGTCTTTCCGCGCGTGCCCGACGACGAGGCGGCGTGGCGCGCCGCCGGCTTTCTCTGGGGCACGCCGGGGGCGGTCGCGGAGGAGCTCCGGCGCTGGGAGGCGCTCGGGATCAGCCGCGTCATGCTCCAGTGCCTGGACATGGACGACCACGCCGCGATCGAGCTGCTCGCGCGGGAGGTGGTGCCGGCGTGCCGCTGA
>DASYTM010000124.1:0-1936 GCA_036002345.1 Candidatus Methylomirabilota bacterium
GTTGCGCGGGCTGACGTGGGCGGCGCGAAAGCCGTTCGTGATGAAGGCGATGCCGCCGTTCGTCCGCTTTCGCTTCGACGACTGCCAGGGGCTGTGGCGCGACGCCAAGGACCTGCGCTTCGTCGACGTGCTGAACGAGGCGGGTCACGTGCCGAACCTGAGCTTCTGCCTCCGCTCGCTCACCGCCGACGGCGCGGCGAAGGCTTCCGCGCTGCACGCCGCGCGCACGGCCGAGTTCTCACCCCACACGCTCGCCCCGAGCACGAGCCTCTTCTACGGCGACGAGCGTGGCGAGTACCCGTCGGCGCGCTTCGCCGAGCTGTTCCGCGAGATCGACGAGACGCTGGCCAAGCTCGCGATCACGCCGTCGCGCATCCTGAGCGACCACGACCACGGCTGGAGTGCGAACGCGATCCCCGGCCTGGTGGCGCGCGGGATCACCTACAAGATGAACATCACGATGCCGGGCGAGCCGTGGGAGGCCATGCACCGCGACTGGCGGCCGGCGCCCTACGGCTCGATGGACTACGCGTTCGACTTCCTGCCGGCGCCGGCCGAGCGATTCTTCGCCGTCTACAACCACTATCCGCCGGCCTTCGAGTACGCGCGCGCGTACCTCGACCAGGATCATTTCCTCTACCACCGGCCGGGAGGATACGGGCCCTACAAGTGGGACATGCTCAACGGCCTCACGCGGGGCCCGCTCTACAGGGAGAATCAGATTGCGGCCTCGGCGCAGCGGCTCGCCGACCACACGCGGCTCGGGCTCGACGCGATGTTCTTCGGCGGCAGCATCACTCACTCGCACTTCGCCCAGCATCTCGGCGAGCACGAGTGGCGCGAGTTGCTGCGCCGGGCCGATGCCCTGTTGCCGCGTCACCGGTACGAGCGCGTGCCCTACGACTTCATCGCGGACTACGCGCGGAGCAAGGTGCAGACGGCGATCGCCGCCGCCGACGAGGCGGGCGGGGCCGTCACCGTGGAGCTGGACGGCCAGGCGCTCGTGCCGCTGCGGCTCTGGGTCTTCACGGCCGAGGCCGGCGACGAGCACCGCTTCGAGACCACCGACGCGTTCGCCGGACGTCGCACGCTCCAGTTCGCGGCGGCGGGGACCGACGCATGACCGAGCGATCCATGAAGGCGGCGTTCTACACCGAGTACGGCGGGCCCGAGGTCTTGCGCTACGGCGATCTGCCGCGCCCCGTGCTCGGCCCGGGCGAGGTCATCGTCAGGGTGCACGCCGTCTCGCTCAACGCCTTCGACCTCATGGCGCGCGCCGGCCGCTACAAGCCCAACCGCGCGTTCCCCCACGTCCTCGGCTCCGACTTCGCCGGCGAGGTGGACGAGATCGATCCGGACTCGGGCGTGGCCTTCGCCCGCGGCCGGCGAGTGACGGCGTGGTGGGTCGTCCCGTGCTGGCGCTGCGAACAGTGTCTCGCCGGCCATCCCAACCGCTGCGCGCTCGACTACAAGTACCTGGGCGCGCATCTGCCCGGCGCCTACGCGCAGTACGTGAAGTTGCCCGCGCGCAATCTGATCGCCATGCCCGACCGCATGACCTGGGAAGAAGGCGCCGCGTTCCCGACGGCGTTCGGCTGCGCCTGGCACATGCTGATCACCAAGGCCGAGTTGCGCCCGGGCGAGACCGTGCTGATCCACGCCGCCGGCTCGGGGGTGAGCACGGCCGCCATTCAGATCGCCAAGGCCGTCGGAGCCTACGTCTACGCCACGGGGAGCGCCGACTGGAAGCTCGAGCGCGCCCGGGCGATCGGCGCCGACGAGACCATCAACTACGCGACCCACGATTTCCAGGTCGAGATCATGAAGCGCACGGGCAAGCGCGGTGTCGACGTGGTCTTCGAGCACGTGGGTGGCGACGTCTGGGAGAAGTCGATCCGGAGCCTCACGCGCGGCGGCCGGCTGGTGACGACGGGCG
>DASYTM010000125.1:0-8178 GCA_036002345.1 Candidatus Methylomirabilota bacterium
AGACCAACGTGCTGATCATCACCGACGCGGCGTCCAACATCCGGCGCGTGCTCGACATCATCAAGCTCGTGGACGTCCAGATCTCGCTCGACGAGCTGCAGATCATCCCCGTCACGTTCGCCGACGCCGCGGAGATCGCGACGATCCTGAACCAGCTCTTCGCGGGCGGCCGGCTGCGCGCGGCCGTGCCGGGCGCGCCCGCGGTCCCGGCGGCGCCGCCCGGCGCGCCGGGCGCGCCCGTCGGCCCCACGGCGCCCGGCGCCGCCGACCGGCCGCCGCTCGTGATCGCCGAGAAGCGCTCGAACTCGCTGATCGTCCACGGCCGCAAGAACGAGATCGAGATGATCCGCCGCGTCCTCGGCCAGCTCGACGTCAACGTGACGGGCGGGCGCCGCGTGTTCATCTATTTCGCGGAGAACGCCAAGGCCAAGGACCTGACCGCGACGCTGAACGCGATCTACGGGGCCAAGGAGACGGTGCCGACCGCGCAGCCGACGCCGCCGCTCACAGGCCGCCAGGCGGGCCAGCCGCCGCCGCCGACGCCGCCGGCGCCCACCGCCGCGCCCGGCGCGCCGCTCTC
Organism: Candidatus Methylomirabilota bacterium; assembly: GCA_036002345.1. Classification (GTDB taxonomy): domain Bacteria; phylum Methylomirabilota; class Methylomirabilia; order Rokubacteriales; family CSP1-6; genus AR12. The sequence continues at coordinate 581 of DASYTM010000125.1, forward strand.
CGCCACGGGCCTCACCGACGTCGGGCTCGCGGAGGGCCAGTTCCGTTTCATCGCCGACGAGACGACGAACTCCGTCATCGTCACGACCACGCCGCGCCAGTGGACCGACATCGAGCCCACGATCCGCTCGCTCGACAAGATGCCGCGCCAGGTGCTGATCGAGGTGCTGGTGGCGGAGATCCAGCTCAACGACGACACCCGGCTGGGCATCGACTGGGCGCTGAAGTTCAACGCCGGCTCCATCCCGATTCGCGCGGCGCAGCAGTCCATCGTCCCGGCGACCACGACGGTGCCGCCCATCGCGCCGCCGACCGGGTTCGACACGCTCGGCAAGGCGGCGGCCATCGCGGCCCTCCCCGCGGGAGGGCTCACCGCCTTCACGTTCAACAGCGACGAGTTCTTCGCCATGCTCAACGCGCTGTCGACGGAGAACCGGGTGAACGTGGTCTCGAATCCGCACGTGATGACCTCGGAGAACAAGAAAGCCGTCATCAACGTCTCGACGTCCGTGCCCATCATCACGGGGCAACAGACGAGCACCGTGAGCACGCCCGGCAGCACGGGCGGCACCACGAGCACCACGATCACGACGGGCGGCGTCAACCAGACCGTCGAGTATCGCGACGCGGGCGTGATCCTGACCGTGACGCCGCGCATCGGCGAGCGCGGTACGGTGGCCCTCGACGTCAAGCAGGAGGTGAACTCCGTCGGGCCGGCCGTGGCGCCGACGAACTCGCCGTCGTTCCTCAAGCGCGAGGCCGAGACCTCGGTGGTGCTGCTGAACAACCAGACGCTCGTCCTGGGGGGATTGATTCAGGATCGCCGCGAGCGCGCCGAGCGGGGCATTCCGCTGCTGAGCAAGATCCCGATTCTCGGCTACTTCTTCGGCTTCAAGTCGACCACCACCGAGAAGAGCGAGCTCATCTTGCTGATCACGCCGCGCGTGGTCGGCACGCCGCTCGACGCGCAGCGGATCACCGACCAGATGCGCCGCGCCACGCCGGAGCTGAACGACGCGCTTCGCCGCGCGCCGCGGCCGCCCACGACCGCGACGCCGCCGTCGGGGGCGCCGCAGCCGGCGCCCGCGCCGACCCCGGCGCCCACGAGCATCGCGCCGCCCGCGCCCGCCGGCCCCGCGGCGCCCGTCGCGCCGGCGCCGCCGGGGATGCCGCCCGCGGGCGTGCCGCCGATCCCGCCCGCCCCGCCGCAGCGCTAGCCTGCTCGCCACGCTCGCTCTCGACCCACATGTCGTCGCCGCGGCGATACAGTTGCGGATGTAGCCCCATGAGGCTACATTGAGCCCATGAAGAGCGTGGGGATCCGCGAGCTGAAGAATCGGCTCAGCGCCTGTCTCCGTGAGGTTCGCGCCGGCCGGCGGCTCGCCATCACCGATCGCGGCAAGGTCGTGGCCGAGCTCGTGCCGCCGGCGAGCGGCGACGACCACGCCAACGTTCTTGCCGACCTCGTGCGGCGGGGCGTGATCACGCTGAAGAAGAACAATCCGCGCGCGTATCCGAGGCCGGCGCGGCGGCCGTTCTTGCCGGCCGGCGTCCTCCAACAACTCCTCGACGAAGAGAGGGCCGATCGCTGGCCGCGTACATAGACTCGAGCGCCGTCCTCGCCTGGTTGCTCGCGGAAGAGAGCGCGGGCGCCGTCCATCGCAACTTGACGACCGCCGATCGCCTCTTCACGTCCGATCTCACGATCATCGAGTGCGATCGGACACTCATCCGTGTCGCGACGAGCGGACGCCTGACCGCATCCAAAGTCGATCGCCTGCGTGGCGTCCTGGCTGCGACGATTCCACAATGGAGCCTGATGCGCGTGGACACCGACGTCGTGGCGCGGGCGCGACGTCCCTTCCCGGTGGAGCCGATCCGCACCCTGGACGCTGTGCACCTCGCGAGCGCGCTGCTGGCGCGCTCAGCCGTTGCCGACTTGACGCTGCTCGCGCTCGACAGCCGGGTACGGGACGCCGGTCGAGCCCTTGGATTTCACGTCGCGCCGTAATCGGCCAGCTACGGAGCCGGCTCAGCGGCCCGTGAACTTGGGCGGCCGCTTCTCGAAGAACGCGGCCAGGCCCTCCTGGTGGTCTTCGGACGCGATGGCCAGGCCCTGCGAGAACGCCTCCAGATCGAGCGCGCTCGCGAGATCCGACGTGGCGGCCCGGTTGACCATGTGCTTGGCCATCTTCAGCGTGCCGGGCGGCCCCGCCGCGATCTTCTCGGCGAGGGCACGCGTGGTCTTCTCGAGCTCGGCGACGGGCACCACGCGGTTGACGAGCCCGATGCGCCCGGCCTCGGCGGCGTCGATGATGTCGGCCGTGAAGATCAGCTCCTTGGCGCGCGCCATGCCGATCACGCGCGACAAGAGCCACGTGCCGCCGCCGTCGGGCACGAGGCCGATCTTCCAGAACAGCTCGCCGAACTTTGCGCGGTCGGAGGCCACGATGAGGTCGCAGCAGAGCGCCAGGTTGGAGCCCGCGCCGACCGCGTAACCGTCCACCATGGCGATGGTCGGCTTCGGGAAGTCCACCAGCCGCAGCACCATTCCGTTCAGCTCCTGCACGCGCGCGCGGCCCTCGGCCGAGGTGTGGCGCCGGGCGCGCATCGTCTTCACGTCGCCGCCCGAGCAGAAGTGGCCGCCGGCGCCGGTGAGGATCACGACCCGCGCGGCCTCGTCGGCCTCGATCTCGTCGAGGGCGGCCAAGAGCTCGCGGCGCATGACGAGGTCGAGCGCGTTGCGCGCGTCGGGCCGGTTGAGGGTGATGGTGGTGACGGCGCCCGCGCGCTCGGAACACAGTGTCTGATAGCCCACGGCTGGCTCCTTTCGAGGCCCTCACTATAGCGCGTGCTAGACTTTACGTGCGGTCATGCGTCTCATCGGTATGGTCCACCTGCCTCCCCTTCCCGGCAGCCCCCGCTGGGACGGCTCCATGGAGCGCGCGATCGACGTCGCGCTCACCGACGCCCGTGCGCTCGCCGACAACGGCATGGACGCCCTCATCGTGGAGAACTACGGCGACGCGCCGTTCGCGCCGGGCCGCGTGGCCGCCGCCACCGTCGCGGCCATGGCCGTCATCGCGCGCGAGATCCGCCGCGCGCTGCCCGAGACGCCGCTCGGCGTCAACGTCCTCAAGAGCGACGCGCGCTCGGCGCTGGCCGTGGCCGCCGCCGTGGGCGCCCGCTTCATCCGCGTCAACGTGCTGGCCGGCGCCGTGGTGGCCGACCAGGGGCTCATCCAGACCGACGCCCACGACCTGCTCCGCGATCGGCGGCTCCTCGGGGTGGACGTCGCGATCTTCGCCGACGTGCAGGGCAAGCACGCGGTGCCGCTGGCCCCGCTCGACCTCGAGCAGCAGGCGCGGGACCTCGCCTCCCGCTCGCTCGCCGACGGTCTCGTCGTCTCCGGCCGCGCCACCGGTGACGCCACGCCCATCGACGACGTCAAGCGCGTGCGGAGTGCCGTGCCCGACGTGCCGATCCTGGTCGGCAGCGGCGTGACGCCCACCTCGGCGCCCGACCTGCTCTCCGTCGCCGACGCCCTCATCGTCGGCACCTCGCTGAAGCGGGACGGCGACGTCAGCGCGCCCGTCGACCCCGCTCGCGTCCGCCGGCTGGTCGACGCCGTCGGTGGCCGCTAGCCGCCGCGCCGTCCTCGCCGCCGCCGTCCTGCTTCTCGCGACCGCGGGCTGCCGCAGCGCCGCGCCCTCGCCCGAGCGGCTGGGCGACCTCCGCCCGCGCCTGGGCGACTTGCTCCTCGTCGGCTTCCGCGGCACGACGCTCGAGGGCAACGCCGATCTCGAGAGGCTCCTCTGCCAGACGCGCGTGGCGGGCATCATCCTCTTCTCGCGCAACATCGTCGATTCCGAGCAGCTCGCGACGCTGACCCGCGACGCCGCCGCGCGCGCGCGCGAGTGTACCGGCAAGACGCTGCTGATCGCGGTGGACGCGGAAGGCGGCCGCGTGATGCGCCTGGGCCCGGGCGCGGGCTACACGGCGACGCTGTCCCACCAGGACCTCGGCGAGGCCAACGACCTCGCCGAGACCGAGCTGGAGGCCCGGCGTATCGGCGGCATGCTGCGCGAGGCCGGCATCAACTGGAATCTCGCGCCCGTGATCGACGTCGGCTACAACCCCGCCAACCCCGTCATCGTGGGCGCGGGCCGCTCGTTCGGCGCCAACCCGACCCGCGTGGCCGCGCAGGCGCGCGCGTACATCACCGGCATGCACGCCGCGGGCGTGCTCACCGCGGTCAAGCACTTCCCCGGCCACGGCTCGAGCGTCGGCGACTCGCACGCGGGCTTCACCGACGTCACCGACACGGCCCGCCCGGACGTCGAGCTGGTGCCGTACCGGCTGCTGCTCGCCGAGGACGTGGTGGACGCCGTGATGACCGCGCACGTGTTCAATCGCCACCTCGACCCGTGGGTCCCCGCCACGCTGTCCGCGCCCACCATCGACGGCGTGCTGCGGCGGGAGCTGGGCTGGCGCGGCGTGGTCGTGAGCGACGACATGCGCATGGGCGCCATCGAGAAGCACTACGGCGCCGGCGACGCGGCCGTCCGCGCGCTCCGCGCCGGCGTGGACGTGGTGCTCGTCGCCGACGACCGCCTGCCGGACGGCGGGTCGGCCTCCAGCGCGGCCCTCCGCGCCATGCGGCGCGCGCTCCGCCGGGGGCGCCTGCCCGCCGACCGGGTGGACGAGGCCCTGGCCCGGGTGGCGGGGCTCAGGTCGAGATTGACCGTCGCCGCCGGCGTCCGCTAGGCTCGTCAAGTGAGGCGCGATTTCCCCCTCCCGCTCAAGCTCAAGCTGAGCCTCCTCATCACGTCGCTCGTCACGCTGGCCGTCCTCTTCGTCGGCTTCACGCTCTTGCGACGCCAGGAGCTCGCGCTCACCGACGCGGTCACCAAGCGCGGCCTCACCATGGCCGCCAACATGGCCGCGGGCGGCAAGAGCGCGCTCGCCACCAACGACGACCTGGCCCTGAACATCCTCGTCAAGGAGGCGATGCGCGACCGGGACGTCGCCTACGTCGTGTTCGCCGACGAGAAGGGCGTCGTCCACGCCCACTCCGACGTCACGCTGATCGGCAAGCCCGTGGCGCGGCCCGAGGCCCTCGAGGCGCCGGGCACCGAGCTGCTCGTGCAGCACTACAAGGCCGGCGACGTCGAGATCATCGACATCGCCGTGCCGCTGGTCTTCAGCAAGACGCCCCTCGGCACCCTCTACGTCGGCTTCGGCACCACGGCCATCACCGCCGCCGTGAGCCAGGCGCGCAACCAGGCCGCCCTCATCACCGCCTTCATGATCGCGCTGGGCGTGGGGGGCGCGGTCGTGCTCGCCACCCTCCTCGCGCGGCCGATCTACCGCCTCGTCGAGGCGACCGACGCCGTCGCGGCGGGCGACTTCAGCGTGGCGGTGCCCATCACCACGCGCGACGAGCTGGGCGTGCTGACGGAGTCCTTCAACCGCATGGCGCGGAGCCTGCGCGAGAAGGAGATGATCAAGCGCGCCTTCACCCGCTACGTGGCGCGCGAGGTGGTCGAGGAGGTGCTGAAGGATCCCGAGCACGCCATGCTCAAGGGCGAGCGCCGCGCCGTCACCGTGCTCTTCTGCGACATCCGCGGCTTCACGACGCTCTCCGAGCGGCTGACGCCGGAGCAGGTCGTGAGCCTGCTGAACGAGTTCTACACGCTGATGATCGAGACCGTGTTCAAGCACGACGGCACCCTCGACAAGTTCCTGGGTGACGCGGTGATGGCGGTGTTCGGCGCGCCCATCGCCCATCCCGACCACGCCTCCCGCGCCGTGCGGACGGCCCTCGACATGCGGGCGGCCATCGCCGCGCTGAGCGAGCGGCGCCGGGCGGCGGGCCTGGATGCGTTCGACGTCGGCATCGGCGTCAGCCTCGGCGAGGTGGTCGCCGGCACGGTGGGCACCGAGGATCGCATGGAGTACACCGTCATCGGCGACAGCGTGAACGTCGCCTCGCGGCTGCAAGACCGGGCCAAGCCCGGCTCCATCCTCCTCTCGCGCCGCACGTTCGAGGCCGTGCGCGACCTCGTGGACGCCAAGTCGCTCGGCGCCATGAAGGTCAAGGGCAAGGAGGAGGAGATCGAGGTCTACGAGGTGCGCGGCCTGTGCGCGCGCTGACCCTCGGCGCGGCGCTCCTGCTGCTCGCGGGCTGCGCCTCGACGGCCTCCACGCCGGCCGCCAAGCCCGCCGGCACGGTGGTGGGCGAGTCGGAGGACTTCGTCGTCGTCGTCGCGCGCGGCGGTGAGACGGCCGAGGCGCTCGCGGGCGCGCACCTGGGCGATGCCGCGAAGGCGTGGATGATCGAGGACTGGAACGGCGCCCGCGCGTTCGCGGCCGGCCAGCGCGTGGTGATCCCCAAGCGCCCGTGGAACGTGACCGGCGTCGAGACCACGGGCTACCAGCTCGTGCCGATCCTCGTCTATCACAATCTCGGCCCGCAATCGAAGGGCCGCCTCGTGCTCGGCGCCGACGCGTTCGCGCAGCAGATGCGCTACCTCAAGGCCGAAGGCTACCGGGTCATCACGCTGGCGGACTTCGTCGAGTGGGTCCAGGGCAGGCGCCAGCTTCCGAAGAAGTCGGTGGTGCTCACGTTCGACGACGGCTACCAGGCATTTCGGGCGCACGCCTACCCCGTGCTCAAGGAGCTCGGCTTCCCGGCCACGCTCTTCGTCTACACCGACTACGTCGGCGCCAGCCGCAACGCGCTCTCGTGGGACGATCTCAAGGCCCTCGCCGCCGAGGGGTTCGACGTGCAGGCGCACAGCAAGACGCACGGCGACCTGCGCCGCGCCGCCGGCGAGACCGCCGCCCAGTACGCGCGCCGCATGCAGGCGGAGCTGGCCGAGCCGCTGCGGCTGTTCCAGCGCCAGCTCGGCCGCAGCGTCCCGTTCCTCGCCTACCCGTACGGCCGCGTGGACGACGCGCTCCTGGCCCGCGTGCGCGAGCACGGGTACCTGGCGGCGTTCACGGTGCGACGCGAGAGCAACGCGTCGTTCGTCCGGCCGCTCCAGATCAGCCGGAGCCAGGTCTACTCCGAGATGACGCTGGAGCAGTTCGCCCAGAACCTGAACCTCTTCCACGCCGAGGACCTGCGATGAGGCCGGCGGCCGCGCTGGGCCTGGCCCTGCTGCTCGGCGCCTGCGCGTCGGTGCCGCCCCGGGCCGAGCTGGCCCGGCCCAGCCACGCGCGGGCCCAAAGTCTGGAAGTGGACGGCCACCTGCGCGCCGCGCTCCTGGAATGGAAGGTCGCGCGCGCCATCGAGCCCGACGACGCCGCCGCCCGCGCCGCCGAGGCGCGGCTCGCCGCGCGCATCGAGGGGCTCGTGGCCACGAAGGTCACCGAGGCGCGCGGCGCGCTCCAGCGCGGCGCGGCGCTACAGGCCCGGCGCCTGCTGCTGGCGGCGCTCGCCCTCGATCCGGCGAACGCGACGGCGGCCGACATGCTGCGCGGCATCGGCGACGTGGAGTTCGTGACCTACACCGTCCGCGCCGGCGACACCCTCGCCTCGCTCGCCCAGCGCTACTACGGCGACCGCTCGCGCGGCGAGGTGATCTGGGAGAC
>DASYTM010000126.1:0-5167 GCA_036002345.1 Candidatus Methylomirabilota bacterium
GCAGCATTTACTTGATGTCCAGCTTCTGCCAGCCGCCCACGGAGACGATGGCGTTCTTGCCCGCGTCCCAGCGATAGATCTTGTAGTACGTCTCCTTGCGGTAGTGGTTGTCGGCCGTCATCTCGATGGGCCCGCCGCGCAGCCCCTTCGTGTCCACGTTGATGGAGGCCAGCGCCTGAGCCAGCTTCTCGCGCGAGCACGGCCAGCCGCACTTGCGCAGCCCGGCGTCCAGCACCATCGCGGACGTCCAGCCCTCGGCCATGTAGTGCGCGGGGTGGTTGGTCTGGCCCTTCACGAGGTTGGTGATCTCGGCGTGGATGGGCAGGCTCTCGATGAACATCGCGTTGCCGGTGAGGGCGTGGAGGTTCGGCAGCCTGAGACGCGTCAGCTCGTCCTGTGCCTGCTGGTGGCCGTAGAGGATGTAGCTGCCCTTCCAGCCGATGCGATGGAGCGCCTCGAAGACGCCGATCTCGACGCCCCACGGCGCCCACGAGAACACCCAGTCCGCCCCGGCGTCCTTCAGGTTCTGCGCGAAGGGCGTGAAGTCCGAGGCCGCGCCGGGCACCACCACGACGGGAATGGTCTCCATCCCCATCTCCTTGGCGAGCTGCTCGGCGAAGTCGAGCTCGATGCGCGAGAGCGGGATGTCCTGCGCCGCGAAGCCGACCTTGACCTTCTTGCCGCCCGATTGGCTCTTGATGAAATTGAGCGCCATGCGGCTGTCCCACTTGCTGCCGAACGACGTGGAGCAGAAGATCAGCGGATGCGCGGGCGGAAACGCCTCGCGCGGGCAGACGCCGCCGCCGAAGAGCAGCGGGACCTTGGCCGACTCGGCCTCCGTCATCACCGGCTTGTAGGTCGGCGAGATCGAGGCGTTGATCACGAGGACGTACGGGGCCTCCGTGAATTTCTTGGCGGCCGCCGCCGCGCGCTGCGGCTCGCCGCGGTCGTCCTCGTAGGTGATCTCGACGGGGTGGCCGTTGATGCCGCCCGCGTCGTTGACGCGCTTGAAGTACGCCCGGTACGCCTCGTAGGTCGGTGCGTAGCCGGCCGAGAAGCGCCCGGTGATCGCCGCCGTCATCCCGATCCGGTACGGCTCCTGCGCCGCCGCCGGCGCCGGCAGCACACCCGCCAGCAGCAGCGCGCCCAGCGCCGCGGTCCACACGCGTCGTCGCATGTCAGCTCTCCTTTTTGAACGCGGCCACCTCGGCGGTGATCCGCCGTTCCTCGTCCGATCCGAACATCGACTCCACCAGGTCGTGATAGCGCTCGAGCATGAGCCGGCGCTTCACCTTGCGCGTCGGCGTCACCGGCTCGCCTTCCTGCTCGGGGTCCAGCTCGCGCGGCAGCACGCGGAACGCCTTCACCTGCTCCACGCGCGCCAGCGCGGCATTGGCGGTCGCGATCTCGGCCTCGAGCAGCCGCGCCACCTCGGGGTGACCGGCCAGCGATGCGTAGCCGGTGTGGCGCAGGCCGCGCTCGCGCGCCCACTCCGCCACCGTCTCGTAGTCGAGCTCCACGAGCGCCGCGACGTACTTGCGTCCCTCGCCGAAGACGGCCGCCTCGCTGATGTACGGGCTGGCGCGCAGGCACGTCTCGATCTGCGACGGGCTCACGTTCTTGCCGCCCGCGGTGATCAGGACGTCCTTCTTCCTGTCCACGAGGCGCAGCCCGCCGCCGGCCAGGCGCTCGCCGAGGTCGCCCGTGGTCAGCCAGCCGTCGCGGTACGCGGCGGCCGTGGCCTCGGGATCACGCCAGTAGCCGCAGAAGAGGTCGCGGCCGCGCACGAGCACCTCGCCGCCGGCGTCCAGCGTGACCTCGATGTTCGGCGCGGCGGCGCCGACGTCGCCGGGGTTCGGGTACGGGCCGCGCTGGCCGCTCACCAGCGCGCCGCCCGTCTCGGTCTGGCCGTACGCCTCGCAGAGGTTGACGCCCCACGACTGCCAGAGCAGGCCGACCGCCGGCGGCAGCGGCGCGCCGCTCGAGATGACGAGCCGCACGCGCGCGAAGCCGACCTTTTCCAGGAGCCAGCGGAAGACGAGGGCGCGGGCGATCCACATGCGGGGCCCCGAGCTGGCGCCCCTCGACAGCGCCATCGCCGCGCGGTAGGCGGCGCGTTTCAGCGGCGAGGACTGGTCGATCCCGACCAGGAGGTGCGCGGCGAACTTCTGGAGATAGCGCGGCACCGTGAACACGAACGTCGGCGCGACCTCGTAGAGCGTCTCCGCGAACGTGTCGAGGCTCTCCGGGTAGTGCGGCACGACGTCGGCGAGGAGCGGCATCGTGATGACGGTGTTTCGCCCCATGGTGTGGCAGAGGGGGAGCATCGCCACCACGCGATGCTCGCCGTCCGTGAGCACGGGATAGTGCTCCAGGATGTTGGCGCACGCGGCGAGGTGCTGGCCGTGGCGGTAGAGCGCGCCCTTCGGGTGCCCGGTCGTGCCCGACGTGTACACGATGGTCGCCGGGTCCTCGGGCCGCACCGCCGCCGCCAGCCGCGCCAGCGCGTCCACCGAGGCGGCCGAGGCGCCGCGCGACTCCACGTCGGCGAAGCGGTGGACGCGCGCGCTCGCGTACATGAACAAGGCGCGCGTGTCGATGACGGCCACACCGCGCACGCCGGGGCACTGGTCGAGCACGGCCAGCGTCTTGTCGAGGTGCTCCTGGTCCTCGACGATCACCACCCCCGCGCCGCCGTGCTCGAGCAAGTAGCGGACCTCTCCCGGCGCGCTCGTCGGATAGATCCCGTACGTGACGGCGCCGAGCGCCTGCGCGGCGAGATCGGCGATCGTCCACTCGGGGCACGGGTTGCCCACGATGGCCACCGCGGCGCCGCGGCCGACCCCGAACGTCGAGGCGAGGCCCTGCGCCACCGCCGCGACGCGCGCGGCCAGCCCGGCCCACGTGGTCTCGCGGTACACGCCGAGCTCCTTGGCGCGGAACGCGACACGGTCGGGCCTCCGGCGCGCGCGCTCGACGAGCAGAGCCGGGATGGTCGAAGCGCGGAGACGGTCGAAGTCCACTGGTGAATCGCGATTCTACGGCGTGGTGACCCACCGGCGGAAGCCGTATCATGAGGGACCTGATGGCCGGAACCATCACCGCCGCGGTCACTTCAATCGGCCTCGCCGCCGGCGCGCGCGTGGTGGGCGTGGCCGCCGCCGAGGCCTTCCGCGCCGGCGTGCCCGAGGGCTTCCGGCCCGAGGACATCCTGCCCGGCGCGAAGAGCGTCGTGGTGGCCGGCGGCGACGGCCCCACCGCCGGCGCGTGGCGCTGCCCCGATCACCGCGTCATGGAGATCACCGGCTACGACTTGCGCGAGAACGTCGCCGTCCACGCCATGTGCGACTACATCGAGCGCGAGCAGGGCCACTACGCGGTGCAGGCGCCCTCGCTGCCCGTGCACGGCCACGAACCGCCCATGAGCATGATGCACGCCGCCGAGCTGGCCGGCCTCGGCTCGCGGAGCCTCGCGGCCCACATCATCCTCAATCCGGAATACGGCCTCCTCTACTATGCGGCGCTGATCACGACGCTGCCGCTCGATCCGACGCCGCCGCTCGCGGAGCCGGCGTGCCCGCATCCCGGCTGCACGGCGATGTACAAGCGCATCGGCACCACGCCGTGCCTGCGCGTGTGCCCGGCGTGCCTGGCGGGAACGGTCAAGGAAAAGCGCATCGAGACGTCCACCTACGACCGCGAGAAGTGCCACTCGCGCGCGCAGACCTACGGCATCGGCTCCTTCCAGAAGGCCCTGCTCGAGATCGTCAACGAGGACGACCCGGCACGGCGCCGCGAGCAGATCCACTCCGAGTTCTTCACGAAGTCGATCCAGTCGCTCGGGTTCTTCCGCGACTCCATCGCCCAGTGCTTCGAGTGCATGCGCGTCTGCCCCGTCGGCCGAAAGCACAGGAAGCTCAAGTGAGCGAGTTACCGACCGGCGCCACGAAGACGCTCAAGGCGAGTGCTCTCAAGGCCGGGGCCTCCGTCGTCGGCATCGCCGACGCCTCGGCCTTCGACGCCCACGCGCCCAAGGGGCATCGCCCGGACGACCTGCTGCCGGGCGCGCGCACCGTGGTCGTGGTCGGCGGCGCCCAGCCGCGGGCGGGCGACTGGGTGGCGACCTCGCCGTGGCTCCTGTCCACCATGGGCACCACGGAGCGCATCCAGGGCGTGGGCCGGCGGCTCGCGCAGGCGATCGAAAGTGAATTCGGCTACTACGCGCTCTTCGTCCCACCCGGCACGGCCAGCGGCGACGCCCCGTTCCTCTCGCTCATGCTCGCCGCCGAGCTGGCGGGCCTCGGCTCGCGCAGCCTCGCGGGCCCCATCCTCAACCGCGAGCACGGCTTCATGTACTGGAGCGCCGTCATCACCACCGCGCCGCTCCAGGTCGATCCGCCCGAGGCCGTCCCGGCGTGCCCCGCTCCGTCCTGCCGCGAGATGTGGGAGCGCGAGGGCACGACGCCGTGCCTGCGCGTGTGCCCGCTCGACGCCGGCGGCTGCCTGTCGGGACGCCTGGAAGGCGCGCGCGCCGTGCGCACCGGCTACGATGCCGCGCGCTGCAACACACGCGTGCACACGCACTGGGTGGGCGGCTTCCAGAAAGTGCTCGAGGAGACGCTGAACGAGCCGGATCGCGACAAGCGCAAGATGCTCGTCTACGGCGACTTCATGACCCGCACGCTGTGGGCGATCACCTACTCCTCCACCAACATCGCGCAGTGCTTCGAGTGCATGCGCGTCTGCCCCGCCGCGCACGGGCTAAGGGAGATGCGATGACCTCCTTCTTCCGGCTCGACCCCGAGGTGTACGCTCGCCACAAGGACGAGGTGCTGCGCCTGTCGAACTCCTTCCAGACGATCGACGCCCGCGGCTGTAGCGACCGCGAGATCGCCGAGCGCCTCGGCCTCGACGAGCGGACCGTCACGGAGATCCGCGTGGTGGCCGAGCGCGACGTCTATCCGCTCGACGAGTGGGAGCGCGCCATCGAGTTCAAGCGCAAGGCCTGCACGGAGTGGTCGGCGGCGGCGCTCAAGCGGCCCGACCTCAAGGAGCCATGACGCTCTACTTCTTCGAGCGCATCACCGACGACGACTTCATCGGACCGGTGATCGTGGCCGCGCCCTCGGAGGACGAGGCGTGGCGGCTCCTCGCCTCGCGCGAGCGG
>DASYTM010000127.1:0-2477 GCA_036002345.1 Candidatus Methylomirabilota bacterium
GAACGCGTGGCCGGCGTTCTCGTAGGTGTGGAACTCGAAGGTCTTGCCGTGCTTCTTGAGCTCCGCCTCGGTCTTGGCCGTGTCGTCGGGCGACGGGCGCGTGTCCTCGATGCCGAAGAGCCCGAGGAGCGGGACGGGCAGATCCCTGGTGAAGTCGAGCGGCGACGTCGGCTGGCGCGGCGTGAGCTCTTCGGGCCTGGCGACCACGCCGCCGCCGTAGCAGTCGATGGCGGCGTTGAGCCCGGAGAGCGTGCAGGCGGCGAGATAGCATTGCCGACCGCCCGAGCAGTAGCCGATGATGCCGACCTTGCCGTTCAGATACGGCAGCGCGCGCAGGTAGTCGATCGCGCCCTGCACGTCACCCATCGTGCGGTCGTCGGGCATGCCGCCCGCGGCGCGGATGCTCGCGCTGTTCTCCTCGGGGGTGGCCTTGCCCTCGCGGAAGTGGAGGTTGGGCAGGATCGTCACGAAGCCGTGGTGCGCGAAGCGCCGCGCGATCTCCTTGTGCGGCCCGTCCCAGCCCGGCATGTGGTGGATGACCACCACGCCGGGAAACGGCCCGGCGCCGAGCGGGCGCGCCAGGTAGGCGTCGATCCGGTCTCCGTCGTGGCCGCGCAGCAGGACGGTCTCGGCGAGCTGGCCCTCGTACGTCACGGCTTCCCTTCCACCTTTTCGAAGTCGGTCCGTTCCCAGACGGGCAACCCTTGAAGGGAGCGTCGCAGGCAGTCGAGCCCCATCTCGACGGCGCCCAGGCGCACCCACTCGCGGCCGCCCACGATGCGGCTGCGCCGCGACGCGGCCTCCGTCGCCGTGGCGATGGCCAGGCAGATGACGCCGCCGAACTCGATGCGGTCGGCGCCCTCGTCGAGGTCGATGAGCACGGCCAGCGCGTGCGTGGCGCCGGTGGCGCGGCACGCCGCGCGCGCCACGGCCTCCGCCGTCTCGCGCGTGATCTCGCCGGCCGGGCGCTCCACGCCGACGGCGGCGCAGACTTCGCCGAGATCACGGGACAGGATCCCGCGGCGGAAGACCTTCTCGGCGCCGGCCAGGTGGGCGAACCGCGCCGCGATCGCCCCGCTCGTGAACGTCTCGACGATGGCCAGCGTCGCGCCGCGCTTGGTCAGCTCGGCGAGCACGACGCCCTCGAGCGTCTGATCGTCCTCGGCCATGATGAAGTTGCCGAGCCGCTTGCGCACCTCGGCCTCGACGGGTACCAGCTTGGCGCGGATGTCGTCCATGTCGCGCCCGCGCGCGGTCAGCTTGGTCTCGAGCTGCGGGTAGTGGGCGCGGAAGCCGAGCTTGACGCTGCCGTCGGGCACGAGCGCTTCCACGCCGGTGAGGAGCGAGTCCACGTGGGACTCGCCGAGACCGTAGGAGTGGAAGCGCTTGAGGCAGATCGCGGTCTGCAGCCCGCTCTTGGCGAGGAGCCGCGGGACGATCTGCTCTTCGAGCATGCGCCGCAATTCGCGCGGCACGCCGGGCGTGAAGAAGAAGCGCGCGTGGCCGATGTCCACCGCGAAGCCGCACGCGGTGCCGATGGGATTGTCGATGACCTCGGCCGTGGTCGGCAGCATGGCCTGCTTGCGGTTGTTGGGCGGCATGATGCGGCTGCGACGGCGGAAGAAGTCCTCCATCTTCGTCAGCCACTCTTCGTTCAGGGCCAGCTCCACGCCGGCGGCCTGGGCGGCGATCTCCTGCGAGAGGTCGTCCACCGTCGGGCCGAGCCCGCCGTTGACGATCACCGCGTCGGCACGCTCGCCGGCGAGGCGGAAGGCGCGCAGGAGGTTCTCGCGGTCGTCGCCCACCGTCGTCTCCCACGCCACCGAGAGGCCGGCATCCTCCAGCTTCTGGCTGATGTAGGCGAAGTTGGTGTTGACGATCTTGCCGGTCAGGACCTCGTCGCCCGTGCAGATGACCTCGATGCGCATGCGGCTACCGCAGCACTTTCAGGAGCGCGTCCACGACCATCTCCGGCGCGTCGCGCGGGACGAAGTGGCCGGCGCCCTCGACGATCTGCTCCTCCGTGCCGCGCGGGAAGAGCGGAAGATCCTTGCCGAGCACGCGCGAGTGGCTCACGCCGCTGGCGCCGCCGTGCAGGATCATGCTGCGCACCGTGATCGGCGGCCGCGCGGCCAGGCGGCGCTCGATCTCGTCGAAGCGCGGGTCGCCCGGGGCGTTGCCGTGGCGATGGCGGTAGGAGTGGATCACCACCGGCACGAAGTCGGGATTGTCGAAGGAGTCCGCGGTGCGCCGGTAGGCGGCCTCGTCGAACTTCGAGGCCGGCGACCACTCCTGCCAGAGGATCCGGCAGATGTCGCGGCGGTTCTTCTCCAGGCCCGCGCGCCCGCGCTCGGTGTTGAAGTACCACTGGTACCAGTACGCGCGCTCCTGGGCCGCGGACGCCGGCGGGGCCGGCGTCACGGTGTTCTGCACGTTGTAGCCGCCGCAGGTGACGAGCCCGCTCACGCGCTCGGGCG
>DASYTM010000128.1:0-20919 GCA_036002345.1 Candidatus Methylomirabilota bacterium
TACGCCGGCAGCCCGTAGTACGGCAGCCGGAACGGCGACAGCGTGGTGAGGCCGATCACCCCGAGCGCCCAGAGGGCCAGCGCCACCCACGGCGTCTCGGCGGGCTCGCGCCAGGTCCCTCGCCGCGCCAGGCGCGCGAGCGTCGCGCCGGCCGCGAGCACCCACGGCCCGGCGCCGAGCACGGCCACGACGAAGAACTCGAGCGCGCCGAGCGGCACGTCCTCGTCGGGGAACACGCGGGCGCGGGCGACGTTGAGGACGTGGTTGTCCACGACCGTGTACCAGGCGTAACCGGGCGTGGCGACGGCGACCGCGGCGTACCATCCGAGCCCGAGCACGGCGAGGGCGGCCACGCCGGGCCACGGCAGCCAGGCCGCGAGCGGCCGGGCTCGGCCGCCGAGAGCGAGAGCCAGGCCCACGGCCAGCGGCGGGAGCAGCGCCCCGAGCGGATCCTTGGCGAGCGCCGCCACGCCGAACACGGCCAGACCCGCCACGGCGAGGCCCCGGCGGCGCTCGACGATCCCGGGCAACAGGAGCGCGAAGCCGCCGGCGATGGCGGCGACGAAGAGCGTCTCCGGGCGCACGTAGCGCGCGTAGGCGAAGAAGGCGCACGAGGACAGGAGCGCGACGCCGGCCAGCACCCCCGCGCGCGCGCCCGCGAGCCACGCGCCGAGCCACGCGGTGGCGGCCACGGCGGCGAGCCCGCCGAGCGCGGGCACGACACGCGCCACGGCTTCGCTCGCGCCGCCGAGGCCGGCGGCGCCCGCGAGCAGCACGTAGAGCAGCGGGGGCTTGTCCACGTAGCGGACACCGTTGAGGCTCAGGCGCAGCGGATCGCCGCTCAGGGCCAGCTCGCGCGCGATCTCCGCGTGCATGCCCTCGCCCGGGTCGTCGAAGGGCGCCCGGCCGAGGCCGGTGAAGAGGAACGGCACGGCGAGCACCGCGGCGAGCGCGGCGGCCGCCACCGCGGCGCGCGGCGTCAGGTGCGCGAGACCAGGAACACGCCCAGCACGATGAAGCCGATGCCCGTCCAGCGCAGCGGCGTCACCGGCTCGGCCAGCATGAGCTGGGCGAGGAAGGCCACGATGATGTAGTTCAGCGTCGTCAGCGGCAGCACCTTGCTGACGTCCTCACGGGAGAGCAGCGCCATGTAGATGAAGAAGAACGCAGCCTGCAGCGCCACGCCCAGCAGGACCCACGGGTTCGAGAGCGTCCGCGCCAGCGGCGAGCCCGTCTCGACGGCGCCCACCACCTTCATCCCCTTGGCGAGGATGACGTGGCCGACGCCGCCGAGGAGGCTCGCGATCCCCACCCACAACAGGGTGGTCGTCATCAGAGGGCCTTGGCGATCGCGCCCAGGATCGAGCGCTCCACGTCGCGGTTCGTCGACGCCGCGACGACCTCGTCCTTGTCGATCCAGAGGATCCGCTCGCGCTTGAACTGCTCGCGCTCGATCGTCACCGTGGTGCGGTTGTCGCTCGCGGCCTTCACGTAGAGCGTCAGGCGGTGGCGCAGGCCCTTGGCGTAGACGCCATAGTCCTCGCCCTCCACGCGGCGCGAGTCGGTGGTGATCATGCCGATCGTCCGGTCCTTCTTGTCGATGTCCCAGCCGAGCTGCTTGAGCACGGCCTCCACCGTCGCCCACACGCGGTCGGCGGGGGCGTTGAACGTCTGGGCTACAGGCTCGGCGGCGGCCGCCGGGGACGCCACGGCCAGCAGGAGCAGGAGCGCGCAGCTGACGACTCTCATTCCGGTCTCCTTATCGGGCGCAGATGCCCGCTCGCAAGCGTGTAGACGGCGCCGGCGCCGTGGGCGGCCTCCGGACGGTGGCTCACCACGACGACCGCGCCCCCGGCGCGGACCTGCTCGCGCAGGGCTTCCAGGATCACCGCGCCGTTCACGTCATCGAGATTGCCGGTTGGCTCGTCCGCGAGCAAGAGGGGCGGATCGTTCAGGACGGCGCGGCAGAAGGCCACGCGCTGCTGCTCGCCGCCCGAGAGCTGGGCCGGGTGGTGGTCGCGGCGCGCGGCCACCCCGAAGCGCTCCAGCAGCATCAGCGCGCGGCGGCGCCGCTCCGCGGTCACCCCGCCCGTGTAGCGCGCCGCCAGCAGCACGTTCTCGAGCGCGGTGAGCGCGGGCAGGAGCAGGAACGACTGGAAGACGAAGCCGAGCCAGCGGCCGCGCTCCCGGCTCCGCGCCGAGCGGCCGAGCGCCGTCACCTTGTGCTCGCCGAACCAGAGCTCGCCGCGATCCGGCTCCTCCAGCAGGCCGAGGACGTTCAGCAGCGTGCTCTTGCCCGAGCCCGACGGGCCCTCGACGGCCACGAGGTCGCCGCGGCGGACGTCGAGGTCGACCCCCGCCAGCACCTCGATCGGCGTGCCGTCGGGTGCCGCGAAGCGCTTGGCGAGCCCGCGCGCGACGAGGACGGTCTCAGGCACCGCCCCTCCGGATCGCCTCGGCCGGCGAGAGCCGCGCGATGCGCAGGGCCGCGTAGCCCGCCGCCGCGGCGCCGAGCAGCACCGCGAAGACGAACGCGCCGCCGAGCAGGCGCGGCGAGAACAGGAAGAGCTGCTGGCCGCTCCGGCGCGCCCAGCCGTCGACGGACAGGCCGAGGAGCACGGCCAGGATCACGCCGAGGACGCCGCCCGACAGGGTGACGGCCAGCGCCTCGCCGAGGATCTCGCGCGTGAGGTGCCAGTCGGTGGCGCCGAGCGCGCGCTTGACGCCGAAGTCGCGGATGCGCTCGAAGACCGCGGCGGCCACCGTGTTGGCGAGCGACAGCCCGCCGATGACGAGGCCGAGCGCGCCGATGCCGACGATGAGCGCGGAGAAGAAGGCCGTGGACTGGCGCAGCAGGGTCGAGAGCTCGCTGGGGATCTGCACGTTCACGCCCGGCACACTGTCGCGGATGCGGCGGGCCACCGCGTCGGGGTCCTCGCCGTCGCGCCAGCCCACGGCGGCGCCCGTGTTGAGGTCGTCGGCGCGCAGGGCCATGCCGCCGGAGGCGAGCACCGTGCGCAGCAAGCGGTCCTTGGCCACCCATTGCTCGCGCGCGTCCTGGATGGGCACGACGACGAAGCGGTCGGGCGCGGTCAGCATCCGCTCGAGCACGCCCACGACCTCGTACGGCTGGTCCTCGAGCGTGAGGCGCGCCCCGGGGGCGAGGCCACGCGCGGCCGCGAACGACGCGCCGATGACGGCCTTCTTGCGGTCGCCGTCGCGGAGCCAGCGTCCCGCCTGCACCGGCAGCGTGCGGTAGTGACGGTTCGGCGACGGGACGGAGAGGTCCATGCCGAGGACGAGCTCCTGCGTGAGCGTCATGAACTGCGAGGTGCTCGGATTGAGCGGCAGCATGACTTGCGGCTGCACGCCCGTCACGCCCTCCACCTTGCGGATGGCCTCGACGGCCGCCAGGGGCAGGAGACCGCCCGCGGTGAAGCCTGCGCCCATCCCCATGCCGCGCCCGGCCACCGAGATCTGCCCCATGACGAAGCGATCGCCGCCCTCGATGAAGCGCACGATCCGCTCGGCCATCGCGCCCAGCGCGACGACGCCGGCCACGCCGATGGCGATGCCGACGATGGTGAACAGGTATCCGCGCAGGGCGCGGAAGATCACCACTCCAATCGGGACTCGACGGGAAGGCCGGCGCGGCGGCGAACCCAGCCCTTGATCCGCGCGATCGCGTACATGATCCGCAGCGCCACGCGGAGGCGCCGGGGTTGCATCACCCAGTTGCCGCCGGAAAGCACGTTCAGGACGGCCTCGTAGATGCCGAGGGCGTTGCTCGGACGCATGAAGAGATCGAAGAAGGAGGGCTCGTAGTACTTGTGGATGAACTTGAACAGCGGCTCGAGCCCCGTCCGCACGCGCCGCTCGTAACCCGCGAAGCGGCGCGCCGAAAGATCGCCGGCGCGGAACGCCTCGAGGATCGAGGTGGCGGCGAGCCGGCCGGTGCGCAGCGCGATGTACACCCCGCCCGAGAAGATCGGATCCACGAAGGCGATGGCGTCGCCCACGGCCACGAAGCGGTCGCCCACCACGGGGCTGTTGTCGTAGGCGAAGTTCGCTTCCGTGTGCACGGGCGTCATCCGCGCGCCGCCCCGGAGTGCCGCCGAGACGCCGGGGCTCTTCGCGATCATCGCGTCGTGGAGGCCCTCGAGCTTGCCCGTCCACTCGCGCGTCGTGCGCGCGTGGCAGACGGTGCCGACGCTGGTGACGTCGTCCGGAAGTGGGATCCACCAGATCCAGCCCTCGCGGAACACGTAGATCCGGATATTGCCTTCTTCGAGGCCCGTCTGCCGTGCCGCGCCCTTGTAGTGCGCGAACAGCGCGACCTTGCCGAGGTTCGGGATACGGCGGCGCCGCCCATAGCGCGCGGCGATGAACGCGTCGCGCCCCGTGGCGTCCACGAGCATGGCCGCGCGCGCGGAGAGCGGCCGGCCCTCGCCGTCCGCAGTCACCGTGACACCGCCCGCGTCGAAGTCCGTCGCGGTGACGGCGGCGGGCTGGTACACGGTCACGCCGCGCTTCTTCGCGTGCTCCAGCAGCACGGCGTCGAACTCCGCGCGCGGGACCTGGTACGAATAGTTGGGCCACGGCATGCCGGGCAGGAAGTAAAAGGTCTGGGTGTGGCCGTTCTCCTCGTCGTAGAAGCTCGCGCCGTACTTGAGTTGAAAGCCGCGCTCCTCGATGGCGCTCTTCGCTCCCAGCTCCTCGAGGAGGAGCATCGTCGCCGGCATCAGCGACTCGCCGACGTGGAACCGCGGGAACCGCTCGCGCTCGAAGAGCGCCACGCGCAGACCGCCGTCGCTCAGGAACGTCGCGGCGCTGGACCCCCCGGGCCCGCCGCCGATCACGACGACGTCGAAGGTCTCCATCAGGCGGTCACGGGCTCGCGCGCCACCGGTGGCGCGTCCAGCCGATCCTGGGCGTACAGCGCGTCGACGAGCGCCCGCGTGGCCGGCAGCCGCCGGCCGGCGACGGCGGTCAGGGTCAGGAGCGGCACGACGATGGGCAGCCCGAGCGTCGCGGTGGCCGTGGCGGTGGCGCGCCGGCGGCGGGGGTGTCGCCACCAACCCGCCAGGCAGGCCCCCGCGCGGCGCGTGGCCACCGCGCCCAGGGCGAGGCTCCACACGATCGTGCCCGTGTACGGGGCGGCGCCCTCGAACATCGCGGCATGGCGCGCGCGGCGACGCTCGCGCTCGAAAATCGAGAGGACGGCGCCGACGGCGGCGGCCGCCTCCGCCGCGCCGCGCGCGAGCGCGCGGCCGCCGAGGTGCGCGCCGATGGCGACGCCGTCGGCGACGGGGCGGAAGCGGCTGCGCGCGGCGACGCGCGGCAGCGCGCGCACGGGGATCTCGCAGACCGTCCACCCGCGCGCAGCCGCGGCCAGCAGCACCTCGGTCTCGAAGACGAAGCCCCCGTGGCGCGCCGGTACCTCGTCGAACAGCGCGAGCGGATACACGCGGAAGCCCGACTGCGTGTCGGCGAGCCTCAGTCCGCTCGCCCAGTTCACGAAGAAGCCGGCGACGACGATGGCCTCGGCGCGGCCCGGCGGCAGCGCGCCGTTTCCGATCGGCCGCGTGCCCACCACGAGGGTGCGCGGGCCCGCCGCCGCGAGCAGCGCCGGGATCTCGTCGGGAGCGTGCTGGCCGTCCGCGTCGAGGGTGACCACGTGCGTGGCGCCGCGCCCGCGCGCCGCCGCGAACCCCGTGCGGAGCGCCTGCGCCTTGCCGAGCCGGCGGGCGTGGCGAAGCACCTCGGCGCCCGCCGCCGCGGCTGCCGCGCCCGTGCCGTCGGTCGAGCCGTCGTCCACGACCAGCACCGGCGCGTGGACGCGCGCGCGGCGCACCACGTCGGCGATGGTGGCGACCTCGTCGTAGGCGGGGACGAGCACGCGCGCGATCACGCCGCGTCCACCACGAGCGCGACGTGCGCGCCGCCCCGCGCCAGCCCGTGCACGAGCCCGCGGCCCGGCCGCACGCGCGCCACGTCCAGCGCGTCGCCCGCCGCCGGCAGGAGGCCGGAGCGCGCCGTCCACGCCGCCGCGGCCACGCGCATCACGCCGAGCCCGGCGTGACGGGCGAGGCGCCGGGCGAGCGCGGACACGGGCGGCAGGGCCGGACCGAAGGCCGTGGCGAGCACGCTCGCCTCCCACGACGCGCGCGCGGCGTCGTCGCTCGTCGAGCCGTAGATCCAGCCGACGTCCGCCGGCGTCGCCCCCGCAGCCGCGAGCGCGTCGGCCACCGCGCGCGAGCGCCGAGCGCGCCCGATGCCCCACGGCCGCGCCGGCAGCGCGCGCCACGCCGCTGCGCGGATCTCCCCGAGCACCGTCGCGCCGCGCGCCTGGGCCGCCGCGCGCGGCTCGAGGACGAGGAACGCCGCGCCCTCGCCGCGGCGCTCGCCGGCGAGCCCGCCGCGCGCCAGCGCGCTCTCGACCACGGGGTCGAGCTCGTCCACGCCGCCGGCGAGCACCGCGGGCACGCGGCCGCTCGCCACCGCCGCTGCCCCGCGCGCGACCGCCAGCTCGCCGGCCACGGTGAGGGCGTTGAGCGTCAGCGCCATCCTCCGCGCGCCGACCGCGATGGCCGTGGTCGCGACCATCGTGTTCATCACCGTGTTCGGGAACAGCAGCGCCGAGAGCCCGCTCGGTCCGCGCTCGAGGAAGCCCTGCGCGAACGCCTGTGTGGACGCGAGATCGCCGAACTCCGTGCCGACCACGACGCCCAGGCCCGTCGCGGGATCGAGCCCCGACTCGCGGAGGGCCAGCCGCGCGGCCGCGATCGTCATCTGGCAGACGCGCGAGAGCCGGCGCCCCTCGCCCGCGTCGATGAGCGCGGCGAGCGCGCCGTCGGGCAGCGCGGGCGCGGCGGCGCGCGGCGCGCCCAGGAAGGCGCCGAGGGCCGCCGAGTCGCCGCTCACGGCGGCGCTGACGACGCCGACGCCGGTGATGACGACGCGCGCGCGATCGGTCACGCCGACTTCCGGAAGAGCAGCGTCACGTTCTGGCCGCCGAACCCGAACGAGTTGGAGATGGCGCACTCCACGCGTGCCGCGCGCGCCGTGCGCGGCACGCAGTCGAACGGCACGTCGGGATCCGGCGTGGCGAGGTTGGCGGTCGGCGGCACCACACCGTGCTCGAGCGCCAGCACGGTGGCGATGGCCTCGAGGCTGCCCGCGGCGGCCATGGTGTGGCCGATCATCGACTTGCTCGAGGACACGAGCACGCCGCCCTCGCCGAAGATACGCGCGAGCGCCCGGGCCTCGATGCGGTCGTTCTGCGGCGTGCCCGTGCCGTGCGCGTTGGCGTACTGCACGTCGCGCGCGGAGAGGCCCGCGTGCCCGAGCGCCGCGGCCATCGCGCGCGCCATGCCGTCGCCCTCGGGCTCCGGCGCGGTGACGTGATACGCGTCGGTCGTCATACCGTGGCCGGCCAGCGTCGCGTACACGCGCGCCCCGCGCGCGCGGGCCCGCGCGGCCGGCTCGAGCACCATGAAGCCCGCGCCCTCGCCAATGGACATGCCGCGCCGCTCGCGATCGAAGGGCCGGCACGCCTCCGCGTCGAGGAGCCTGAGCGCGTTGAACCCCATGAAGCAGATACGCGTGATAGCGTCCACGCCGCCCGCGACGGCCACGTCCACCACGCCGTCCGCAACCAGCTCCGCCGCCTCCGCGAGCGCCACCGCGCCCGAGCTGCACGCGGTCACGACCGTGTGGCGGGGACCGCCGAGGCGGAAGCGGGCGGCCACGGTCTCCGCGTGTGCGCACGGCAAGACCGCGCGCACGGCGGCCAGCGGCACCGGCCGGGCGCCGTCCCGCGCGGCGCGCCAGTACCACGCCTCGGCCTCGAGCATCCCGCCGCCGACGGCGCCGACGACGAGGGCCGCCCCCGCGCGCTCGCGCGCGCCGAGCCCGGCGTCCTCCAGCGCCTCGCCGGTGGCGGCGAGGGCGAGGCGATCGGCGCGCGTGCGCCGCGGCGAGCCCGGCAGCGGCCCGGGCACCTCGGCGGCCAGCCGGCAGCGGAAGCCCGCGGTCTCGATCAACGTCAGCTCACGGATGGCGCACGCGCCGGCGGCGAGGCCCTTCCAGTACGCGGCGACGCCGGCACCGTATGGACTGACGGCGCCGAGGCCGGTCACCACGACTTCTCTCATGCGGCGGGGAGCTTTCCGGAGATGAAGCGGGACAGCGTTTCGAAGGAGGCGAAGTGCTCGGTGAGGTCCTGGTTCTCGTCCATCGCGATGCCGAACCGCTCCTCGATGGCGATGGACAGCTCGATGAAGTCCAGCGAGTCGAGGCCGATGGAGCCCTCCACGCCCTTCGCGAGCGGCGTCGTCTCGGTCGTCTCCGCCGCGCGGCGGGGATCGAACTTGAGACGCACCACCAGAATCGTCTTCAGCTCGTCGAGCACTTCCTTGGGTTCCATGGCTCTCCTATGTCGCGAAAG
Organism: Candidatus Methylomirabilota bacterium; assembly: GCA_036002345.1. GTDB lineage: Bacteria > Methylomirabilota > Methylomirabilia > Rokubacteriales > CSP1-6 > AR12. The sequence goes on from DASYTM010000128.1 coordinate 8,450, forward strand.
CAACCTGCGCGCGGCGGCCTCGCCACCGCCCGGTGACGCGCGCGTGCGGCGCACCGGCCGCGCGCGCGAGCGCGAGGCCGATCAACGGCGCGCACGCCAGCGTCTCCCCCACCCGCCGCGCGGCGAGCGTCTCCAGCGCCGATGCGCCGCCCGGTTCGTATTCGAGCTGCGTTCCGTCCCCGGCGAGGACGGCGCACGCCGCCGCCTCCACGAGCGGCCGCGGGGTTGTCCAGCGGCCGCGCGCCCAGAGGTCGGCGCACTCGTCGAACGTTTCCACCGCGAGCACGAGGACCCGATCGGCCCGCCCGGCCGCGAGCAGCGTTCCCGCCTGCCACAGGGCGTCCACGGCCGCCGCCGCCCCGCCCACAAGAATGACATACCCGCCGGTCAAGCCGTACTCGATCGCCACTTCGGCCGGGACCGCCGACGGCGCGGTATACGGGAAATAGAGCGCGTTCCCCGCGCCCTCCACGAAGCCCTTGTTGCTCGCGCCGTAGGCCGCCGCCGTTACGTAGACGAGCGCCGTCCGCGCGCCCGCGACGGCGGCGCGGTCGAGCCCGCTCTCCCGCAGCGCGGCCGCCACCGCCGCCACCCCGAGCAGGCACTCGCGCGTCGCGCGCCGGAAGCGCTCGCCCGTGACGGGCGGCGCCTCGGCCGTCACGACACGCCGGGCGCCCGCGGCGCGCCGCGCGTCCTCGGGCAGCGCGGCGACGCCGGCGCCCCAGCCGGTCAGGAGCCCGACGCCGAGGACGCGCGTCACGCGGTGCCCTCGAGCACGAGCGCCGCGTTGCAGCCGCCGAAGCCGAGCGAGGTGCTGAGGCTCACGCGCGGCCGGGCCGCGCGCGCCGCGCCGCGCACGTCGAGGTCGCACGCCGGGTCGGGTTCCTCCCAGCCCGCCGTGCCCGGCACCACGCCGTCGCGCGAGGCGAGCAGGCACATGATGGCCTCCAGCGTCGCGGCCGCGCCCATGGTGTGGCCGAGCGCGCCCTTGATCGAGTTGACGGGCACGGCGCCCGCGCGCGCGCCGAGCGTCTTCCGGAGGACGGCGGTCTCGATCTTGTCGTTGAGCGGCGTGCCCGTGCCGTGGGCGCTCACGAAGTCCACGGCGGCCGCGCCGACCCCCGCCGCGGCCAGCGCGCCCCGGACGGCATGTTCGAGCCCGCGACCCTCGGGATCCGGCGCGGCGATGTGCGAGCCGTCGCTGGAGGAGGCGTGGCCGAGCAGGCGACCCAGGCGCATGCGCGTGGCGTCGGCGTCGCGGGCCATGAGCACGAGCGCGGCGCCTTCGCCGAGCAAGAGCCCGCTGCGGCGGCGGTCGAACGGCCGCACCCGCTCGCGCGTGAGCGAGCGGAGCGCGTCGAAGCCGCGCATCACGAAGCGGCACAGCACGTCGTAGCCGCCCGCCACGACCAGGTCCGCGGCGTTCGCGGCGAGGAGGTCGGCGCCCACGCCCATGGCCGTCGCGCCCGACGCGCACGCCGTGGACACGGTCAGCACCGGTCCGCGCGCGGCGAGGCGGTCGGCCAGCGCGTGGGCCGGGCTGTCGTAGAGCGCGGCGGCCGCCGCGCGAACACTGCGCCCCGCGAGAGCGCGCTCGCCCTCCTCCACGCCGCCGAGGGCGGTCCCGACGACCACGGCCACGCGCTCGGGCGGGGCCGTCAGCGCCGCGCGCGCGAGCAGGTCGTCGGCGGCCAGGACGAGCAGGGCCGAGGCGCGGCAGCGCGGCAGGCGCCCGTGCCGCGGCAGCGGCAGCTTCTTGATCTCGCCGCCGCGCCCGACGCGGAGGTCGTCGACGGGGAAGCGCTCGATCGCCGAGATGCCGTCGACGCCCGTGCACAGCGCCGACCAGAACGTGTCGAGGTCGACGCCGAGCGGCGTCGCCACCCCCGCGGCCACGATCGCGGTGGGCTTCACGGTCATCAGAGCATCCTCGAGTAGTACATCCGGAACACGCGGATCGGTCCCGGCCGCGTGTCGTAGACGTGAGTGGCGACGAAGCGCTCGTGCCGCGTGTCGAAGAGCACCGCGCCCGGGCCGGCGGGGTCGTTCGGGTCCCACACCGTGAGCTCGACGCCGTCGTCCACGGTGCGGTAGCCGTAGGCGATCACCGTGTGGTTCAGCTCGACCGTCGGCCAGTTGGTGACGAGCAGCTGCACGAGATGGCCACCCGCCAGCTCGCCGAGCACCTCGTCGAGCACGGCGGCCTGGTGGCCGTCGGGCACGGGCATGGTCACGCGCCAGTTCGTCCAGTGCACGAGCGTCCAGAAGCGCGGGCCGAGGCCCTCCTTGACGGCGGCCTCCTCGGCGGCCGAGAACGCGCGGAGACTGCCGAAGCCGGGGATCACGATCCGCTCGGCGTCGGGCAGCGGCGGCTCCCAGGGCCGCCGGCTCGCCACGTCGCGGACGCGCCGCGCGTACTCCGCATGGTCCACGCGCGGGGCGGCGGGGTCGAAGCGCGCGAACTGGTGGAACTGGCGCACGGCGCGCGCGAGCACGAAGCAGTAGTTCGCGTAGAGGTCAGGGCGGTCGGGCTCGCGCGCGCGGATCAGGTTGGCGAAGGCGAACGTGTCCTCCGCGAACGTGAACGCGGGAACGGTCGCCGCCGCGGGCCGCGACGTCGTCGGGCTGCCGGGGCGCGCATGAGCGCACGCGGCCGTGAGCAGGACGAGCCCGAGGAGCGCGATCCGGGCCATGTCGTCACCCTAATTGTCGCCCCCGGCTGCGTCAAGGTACGATTCCCCCGCATGACGCGCGCGATTTCCACGGTCTACCGGCTCGTGTACGAGGGGGTCCTCAGCCGCCTCCCGGAGCCGACGGCCGTGGCGCTCGGGCAGACGGCGCTGCGCGTGCTGCCCTGGGACCGCCTACCGGGATTCCGCCTGGAGGATCCGCGCCTCGCCGTCACCCTGGGCGGCGTGCGCCTGCCGAACCCGCTGATCCTCGCCGCCATGTACTACGACACGCGGATCCTCGCGCGCGCCATGGGGCTCGGCTTCGGCGCCGTCACCGCCAAGTCCATCACCACCGCGCCGCGGCCGGGCCATCCGCAGCCCAACCTCGTGCGCCGTGTGAGCGCGGCGGGGCCGGGACTCGTCAACTGCAACGGCTTCGCGAATCCGGGGCTGGTGAAATTCCGGGCGGCGGTGAGCCGCCTGCGGCACCGGGTACCGCTGATCGTCAGCGTGGCGGGCGAATCCGCGGAGGACTACGTGACGATGGTGCGCGGGCTCGCCGAGTACGGCGATCTGGTCGAGTTCAACGTCTCCTCGCCCAACACCAAGCTCGTCTACGGCTGGGCCACGCGCCCGCGGGAGCTCCGCGGGATGCTCGAAGCCGTTCGCGGGGCGACCGACAAGCCCCTGATCCTCAAGGTCTCGCCCGATTTCGTCGAGGCCAACGAGCGCGACATCATCCCGGCCGCGCTGGAGGCGGGCATCCGCATCATCAACTACGGCAACGCGCGCCGGATCGAGGAGCCGCGGCTCTCGCAGGGGGCCGGCGGGCTCTCCGGGCCCGAGATTTTCCCCGCCACGCTCGAGCACCTGCGCGCCACGCGCAAGCGGTTCGGCGATTCGGTCCAGATCATCGCCACCGGCGGCGTGGATTCGCCCGACAAAGCCCTCGCGTTGCTCGACGAAGGGGCGACGGCGGTCGGGTACTTCACCGGATTCATCACGCGCGGTCCCATGCTCGCGCGGCGGATCCTCGAAGCGCTCCTGGCACGTGTTTGAATTGCGCACACCTTATCCACATGTCCACAGCAATCCACAACCGCTGAAATCGCACGGACTGACGCGGGCTCGCGTGTGGCTGGTCAGAAAACACCGCGTCATTCGTCCACGGATACGCACCGCGGAAGACTTTTCCGCATGATCACAAGCGAGAACACGCGCGCGGCGCGTGAAACGCGCATCTGACGCGGAGAATTGAAGTCTTGACACTGAAATCATCGCACTCGTATGGTGGGCGCCGTGCTCAACGCTCGGCCACTCACCGCAGCACTCCGGTCGACTTCGACCGACATCCGCTGAGAGGACGACGGAGCCATGGACGGTCGAAAACCGCTCGCGAAGGTCGAAGGGCGACGTCGAATGCGGATGAGCGGTGTCACCGTTGCCTACCGCGGCACGCCGAACCTCGACGACTGGGTCGCCTACATCGCCAACGGCACCAAGTCGCGCAAGACGATCCTCGCGGATCACGCCTCCGAGCGGAAGGTGAAGAACCTCATGACGCGGCTGTCGACGATGTCGAAGAAGGAGATCGAGAAGCTGGCGAAGGGCTGAAGGCTACAGGCTGAGCGGTCGGGAGTTCGCGACGTTGTCCGGCTTGTCCCGCCAGGTCGAGGGATCCGCGTCCACGTAGAGCTCGACCATGTTGCCGTCCGGATCGTCCACGTAGATCGACTGGCTCACCACGTGGTCGCGCACGCGCATCTTCGCGATTCCATGGGCCTCGAGGTGCGCCCGGGCGGCGCGGAGCTCGTCCAGCGTGGTGCCGATGCGAAGGGCCACGTGGTAGAGCCCGGTGCCCTCGGCGGGCGGCGCGGGCGCGTCCGGCCCCATCTCCATCACCGCCACGTCGTGGTGGTTGTCGCCGGTGGAGAAGAACGCCATCGGGCGGCCGAAGTCTCCGCGCGCGACCTCCTTGAGCCCGAGCACGTCGCGATAGAAGCGCGCGGAGCGCTCGATGTCGCGGACCTTGAGGACCACGTGGCCGACGTTCCGAACCCGGATGGCCATGACGGCTAGATGATACCGCGCTCGGCCATGCTGACGTAGCGGCCGCGCCCGACCACCACGTGGTCGTGGACGTTGAGGTCGAGCAGGCGGGCGCACTCCACGAGCTGGCGTGTCAGGCGGACATCCTCCCGGCTCGGCGTGGGGTCGCCGCTCGGGTGGTTGTGGAGCAGGATCACCGAGGCGGCCGATTCCAGGATGGCCGGCTTGAAGACCTCCCGCGGGTGCACGAGGCTCGCGGAGAGCGTGCCTTCCGAGACGACGAGATCACGCAGGAGGCCGTTCTTGGCGTCCAGGAGCGCGATGCGGAAGACCTCGCGGGGCAGGTCTTCCATCAGCGGTCCGAACGCGGCGTAGACCTCGGACGGGCTCGACAGCGCCATCCGCGCGCCGGGGGTCCGGGCGCGCAGCCGCCGCGTGAGCTCGAACGCCGCCGCGAGCCGTGCCGCCTTCGCGCGGCCGACGCCCGGGCGCCGCGCCAGCTCGGCGGCCTCGCGCTCGGCGACCGCCGCGAGCGAGCCGTACGTCGCGAGCATCTCCCGCGCCACGGTCACGGCGTCCTTGCCGCGCGTGCCGGACCCGAGCTGGAGCGCCAGCAGCTCCGCGTCGGCGAGCGCGGTAGGACCGTTGAAGTAGAGCCGCTCGCGCGGGCGATCGCTGGTCGGCCAGTCGTCGAGAGCCATGCCGTTCACGTACGCCTGAACGTCCAGCTCATGCAATGCGCAAAGTTTGAGACGAATCCGAACGTGGACGCGTCAGCCCTTCACCAGCCGCTACGGCGCTCCGCCAGCAGTTCCTTGAGCACACCCTTTACGCGAATCGGCGGACGTCAACGCCGGTCGTCGATGGTGATCGCGCGCGGCTCGTCGCCGACGCCGGCGATGGCCACGCGCACGGCGCGCGGCGGCAGGAGCGGCCCGAGCCGCTCGGCCCACTCGACGAGCGTGACGCCCTCGCCGTCCATCATCTCCTCCAGCCCGAGGTCCTCGAGCTCGGTGACGCTGCCGGTGCGGTAGGCGTCCACGTGGTGCACGGGCACGCGCCCGCGGTACTCGTTGACGAGCACGAACGTCGGGCTGGTGGCGCCGGCGGTGACGCCGAGCGCGCGCACGACGCCCTGCACGAAGACCGTCTTGCCCGCGCCGAGCTCGCCGGTGAGCGCGACCACGTCGCCGGGCCGGAGCGTCGCGCCCAGGCGCGCGCCGGCGGCGTCGGTCTCCTCGGGGGACGTCGTCGTGAGCCTAGCGGACATCGGCGAGCCGGCGAAACGCCTCGCCGAGCGCCTCGACGACGTCGCCGGCGATGAGCGCCTCCTCGCCCACGCGCTCCGCGGCGACGTCGCCTGCGAGGCCGTGCAGGTAGACGCCGGCGGGCGCCGCCTGTGCGGCCTCGAGACCGCGCGCGAGCAGCGCGCCGAGGATCCCGGTGAGAACGTCGCCGGTGCCGCCGGTCGCCAGGCCCGCGTTGCCGGTGGGATTGATCAGCACGCGGCCGTCGGGCTGGGCGATGAGCGTGCGCGCGCCCTTGAGCACGAGGTGCACGCCGTGCGCGCCGGCGAAGGCGCGGGCCACGCCGAGGCGGTCGCGCTGGACGTCCTCGACGCGGCCGGCGACGAGACGCGCCATCTCGCCGGGATGCGGCGTCAGCACGCGCGCGCCCGGCGCGCCGCGGAGCACGTCGAGGTGGTCGGCCAGCGCCGTGAGCGCGTCGGCGTCCACGACCATCGGCCGCGGCAGCGACGCGACCAGCTCGCGCGCCAGCGCGCGCGTCTCGTGGTCGAGCCCGAGGCCCGGGCCGATGGCCACGGCGTCGCGCGTCTCGGCGAGCGCCACGATCGGCTCGCGCGCTTTCATCGCGAGCGTCCGCGCGCCCGTCTCCGGCAGCGGCTCGGTCATGGCCTCGAGCGAGAGCGCGGCCACGGTGGGCTGGGCGCTCGCCGCCGTGCCCACCGTCACGAGGCCCACGCCGGAGCGGAGCGCGCCGCGCGCGGCGAGCGCGGCGGCGCCCGTCTTGCCGACGGAGCCGGCGAGGACGAGGAGATGGCCGTAGGTGCCCTTGTGGGCGTCGCGCGCGCGGCGCGGAAAGAGCGGGGCCACGTCGCGCGCCTCGAGCACGAACGTCCGCGCGTCCCGCGCGACCTCGGCGTCGGGCACGCCGATCGGCACCACCACCACGCGGCCCGCCAGCGCCGCGCCGGGCTCGAGCAGCAGACCCGGCTTCGGGGCCGCGAAGGTCGCGGTGAGCCACGCCCGCACCGCCGGGCCCTCGGGCGCGCCGCCGTCTGCCGGGAGGCCCGAGGGCAGGTCGAGCGCCACCACCGGGCGGCCGCTCGCGTTGATGGCCTCGATGAGGTCGGCGACGCGGCGCTCGGGGGCGCCGCGCGCCCCGGTGCCGAGCAGCGCGTCCACGACGACGCCGGCCGCCTGCACGATCGGAGCGGCCGCGGCGGCGTCCTCGACGACGCGCGCCGCGATGCCGGCCCGGCGCATTTCGCGGTACTTCTCCGCGGCGTCGCCGCGCAGGGTGTCCGGCGGCGCGGCGAGCAGCACGTCGGGGCGCGCGCCGGCACGCTTGAGGCGCCGGGCCACCACGAAGCCGTCGCCGCCGTTGCCGCCGCGACCGCACACGATGGCGACGCGCAGGCCGCGTGCGCGCAGGCCCCGCTCCGGCAGCGCGGCCAGCAGCGCCTCGGCGGCCCCGCGCCCGGCGTTCTCCATGAGCGTCGGCCCGGGGATGCCGAGCTCGGCGATCGCGCGGGCGTCCACGCGGCGCATCTCCTCGGCGGTGAGGACCGGGCGCATCAGCGTCCCCGCGGGAGCGCGACCGCCTGGGCCACGAAGTCGGCGACGATGGCCGCGTAGAGCTCGCGGAACTCCACGCGCGCCGCCCGCGGCAGCTCGATGTGCACGGCGCGCTCGGGCAGCTTCAAGATCCCGTCGCGCTTGGCGGCGGTGGCGGCGTAGAAGATCGGGTCGGCGGGCTCCACCCACACCTCGAGCCGCGGCGCCCGGTCGTGGCCGCGCAGGTGCGCGTCGCGGATCAGCTCGCAGAGCGTGCGCAGCCGCTGCGCGTACTCGCGGTCGACGCCGACGGTGGCGATCTCGATGCGGTTGGCCGACTCGCGGCGGTTGTTGCCGTGGATCTCCGCGTAGAAGCGCAGCGGCCCCTGCGCGATCTCGCGCACGCGGCGCTCGTAGCTCTCGTAGACCTGGCGCGCCCCCGCGCTCGCCGACTCCTCCGCGGGCGGCCGGCTCGGCGTGCCCTCGAACGGCCGGTTGACCTGGTAGCGGCGGCCGGGACGCTCGCGCGTGTCGGGCTCGAGGTTGAAGCCGGTGGCGACCACGAGGCCGAAGCCCGTGCGCCGCGCGACCTCGGTGGCGATCTCCGCCGTCTGCACGTCCGAGGAGCCGTGGGGGGCGGCGACGACGAGGCCGGGACGTCCGGCGCGCGCGGTGATCTGGCCGCGCGGCGCCTCCCGCGGAAACTCGACGGTCTGGGTGGCGCAGCCGACGAAGAGGAGCGGTCCGGCGGCCACGCTAGCGAGTCGCCGGAGCGCCGTGCGGCTCATCGTCCACGAGCATGGCCTGGGCGAGCGCGTACTCGCCCTCGTGCGTGAGGGCCAGCAGCATGTGCCGGCCGCCGCGCGAGAGGCCCACCTCGCGCGCGCGCCCGTGCAGCACGAGCCGCGGCGCCTGGCCGCGCTCGCGGCAGACTTCGAGGTCGCGCCAGCGGACGCCGAGGGTCAGCCCGGTGCCGAGGGCCTTGGTGGCCGCCTCCTTCGCCGCGAAGCGCGCGGCGAAGTGCGGTACGGGGTCGCGGCGCCGGCGGCAGTAGGCGATCTCGCCCTCCGTGAAGACGCGCCGGAGGAACTTCTCGTCCCAGCGCGCGATCACCTCGCGCATCCGGGGAATGCGGACGAGGTCGACCCCGATCCCCCGGACGTTTGTTGTAGCGGGTGCCGCGAGCCCAGCGTGTACCGTGGGTGGCCTGCCCTGAGATGGCTTCCGGCTCCGTGCCCTCATCGCCCGATCTGTTGTCGGATGACGCGGGCGAGCTCGTCGGCCATCGCCTGGATGCGCGCGGCGTCCGCCCCTTCGATCATCACGCGCGCGAGCGCCTCCGTGCCCGAGTAGCGGATGAGCACGCGCCCGCCGCCGTTCATCTCGCGCTCGAAGGCGCCCACCCGGTCGCCGAGCCCGGCGATCGACTCGATGGGCGGCTTGGCGCGCACGGGCACGTTGACCAGGACCTGGGGAAACTTCCGCATGCAGGAGGCCAGCGAGGCGAGCGGCTCCCCCGTCTCGCGCACCACCGAAAGCAGGGCGAGCGCCGAGAGGATCCCGTCGCCCGTCGGCATGTGGTCGGGGAACAAGAGGTGGCCCGACTGCTCGCCCCCCAGGTTGGCGCCCGTCTTCTGCATCTCCTCGTGCACGTAGCGATCGCCCACCTGCGTCTTCACGAAGCGGATCCCCGCGGCCTTCAGCGCTTCGTCGAGGCCGAGGTTGGCCATCACGGTGGTGACCACGAGGTTGCCCTTGAGCCGCCGCGTCGCCGCCATGTGGCGGCCGGCGATGGCGAGGGCGTAGTCGCCGTCGCGGATCTCGCCGAGATGATCCACGGAGATCAGGCGGTCGCCGTCACCGTCGAAGGCGAACCCGACGTCGCCGCGCACCGCGCGCAGCCGCTTCTGGAGTCCCTCGGGGTGCAGCGCGCCGCAGCCGGCGTTGATGTTCGTGCCGTCGGGCTGCGCGGACATCGCCACCACGCGCGCGCCGAGCCGGCGGAAGACGCTCGGACCCACGCGGGAGGTGGCGCCGTGGGCGCAGTCGATGACCACGGTCAGGCCCGCGAGGTCCAGCGGGAAGCAGCGCGTGAGGAAGTCCACGTAATACTTCTCGGCGCGGTCGTAGTGGACCAGCTTGCCGATGGCCGCTTCCCGCGCGCGCGGGGCCTGGTCGGGTCCGGCCAGGCGCGCCTCGATCTGCGCCTCCCACGCGTCGGGGAACTTCGTGCCCTGCCCCGAGAAGAGCTTGATGCCGTTGTCCTGGAACGGATTGTGGGAGGCGGAGAGCACGATGCCGCCGTGCGCGTCGAGCCCGCGCGTCAGGAGCGCGATGCCCGGCGTCGGCAGCACGCCGACCGTGTAGCAGTCCGCGCCGGCGGAGAGCAGGCCGGCCACCATGGCCGCCTCCAGCAGCGGTCCGGAGCGGCGCGTGTCGCGCCCGATCACCAGGCGCACGCGCTCGGTCCCCGCCTGCGCCGCCAGCGTCGCGGCCAGCTCGCGGCCCACGCGATACGCGAGGTCGGGCGTGAGCGGCGGCTCGTTGGCCACGCCGCGGATGCCGTCGGTGCCGAAGAGGCGCTGGGTCATGGGTCGCGCTTGATCTCGACGGTCACCTGCACCGTCTTTTGGGTCGTGGGGTGCACGGAGTCGGGCAGGACCAGCCCGACGGTGCGCGTGATGCTCTGGCGGAGACCGGTGACGTCCACGGGGGCCGTCTCCACCGTCGCCCGCTCCTCGATCGTCGTGCGGGGCCCCTTCACCTGGACCGTCGCCGGCTCCACGGCGACGCGGCCGACGCGGACGTCGGCGGGTGTGGTGCCGCGGAGCTGCGGTACGACACGCACCTCGCGGGTGGCGGCGGTGGCCACGCTGACGTGGACCGCGCTCGGCGAGACGCGCACCACGTTCACGCCGGCGGGCGCCTGCACGTCGTCGGCGGAGAGCTGGACCATGTTGACGCCCTCGCGCGCGCGCGACAGGTCCACGCGCACCCGCACGTCGGTGGGCCCCAGCCGCGCGGCCGCCCACCGCGCCGCCTCCACCTGCACGTCCACCGCCTCGCGGGGCGCGCCGAGCAGCACCATGCGCGGCTCGAGGCCGATGTACTCGACGGGCACGCTGAAGCCGAACTGGCCGCGGTCCGCGCTCACCACGAAGAACCAGACGACGACGGCGAGGGCGAGGGCCAGGAGCTTCAGCTCCCAGTTCCGCACGAGCGCGGCCAGCATCAGGGCGAGGACGGCGGCGGCTGGGCGGGCCGCGGGCGGAGGCGGAGGGCGCGCAGCCAGCCGCGCCAGAACGCGGGCACGCCCTCGGGCTCGGCGCCGAGCAGCTCCAGGAGGCGCCGGCGGAGCCCCTCGGCGCTCGTGAGCGTCTCGATGCCGCCCTCCACGGCGACCGAGATGCGCCCGGTCTCCTCCGAGACGATGACGGCCACGGCGTCCGTCTCCTCGGCGACGCCGAGGGCGGCGCGATGCCGGGTGCCGAGCTGGCGGGCGAGCTGGATGTTGCGCGAGAGCGGCAGGAAGCAGCCCGCGGCCACCACGCGGTCGTCGCTGACGAAGACGGCGCCGTCGTGGAGCGGCGAGTAGGGCAGGAAGATGCTCGTCAGGAGATCGGCGGAGACGAGCGCGTCCAGCGCCACGCCGAGCTCGGCGTACTGGCGGAGCCCGGTGCCGCGCTCGATCACGACCAGCGCGCCGATGCGCCGCTCCGCCAGCGAGCCGGCCACCGACGCGATCTCGTCGATCACGCGCCGGGTCTCGGCCCGCGCGCCCCCGAAGAGCGCGCGCAGCGCCGCCCCGTGACCGATCGAGGTCAGCGCGCGCCGCAGCTCGGGCTGGAAGAGGACGACCAGCACCACGACCCAGAAGGACCACAGCGTGTCGAGGAGCCAGCCGAGGCTGTGCAGCTCGAGCTGGCGCGCGGCCAGCGTGGCGCCCACGAGCACGCCGACGCCGACCAGCATCTGCATCGCGCGGGTCCCGCGGAAGAGGGTGAAGATGCGATAGATGACGAGCGCGACGAGGAAGACGTCGAACGCGTCGCGCCAGCCGAAGGCGGCCACGCTCACGGCGCGGCCTGCCGCACGCGCTCGGCCACGCGGACCGCGTCGATCGTTTCGGCCACGTCGTGGGTGCGGATGAGCGCGGCCCCGCCGAGCACGGCCGCCGCCGTCGCCGCCAGCGAGCCGGGCAGCCGCGCGGCCGGATCGTCGCGGCCCGTGAGGGCGCCGATGAACGACTTGCGCGAGACGCCCACGCAGAGCGGGCGGCCGAGGGCGCGCAGGGCTGGCAAGCCCGCGAGGATCGCGACGTCCCAGGCGTGCCACGGGAGTCCGGCGTCGCGGAAGAAGCCGATGCCCGGATCGAGCACGATGCGCTCCTCGGGCACGCTGTCCGCGCGCGCGGTGGCGAGCGCCGCCGTCAGGATGCGCGCCACGCTCGCCACCGGCGCGTCGAGCACGCGCCCGGGGCCCGGTCCCGCCATCAGGATCAGACCGGCCTCGTGCTCGGCGACGACGCGCGCGAGCGCGGGGTCCGCGAGCGCGGAGACGTCGTTCACGACGCGCGCGCCCGCCTCGAGCGCCGCGCGCGCGACGGCGGGCCGGAACGTGTCGGCGGACACGGGTACGGGTAGCTTGGCGGCCAGCGTCTCGACGGCGCGGACGAGGCGCTCCGTCTCCTCGGCCTCGTCGATTCCGGTCTCGAGATAGGGCGCGGTCGAGCGCGCGCCGACGTCGACGAGCGCCGCCCCCGCCTCGACCATGGCGAGCGCCGCGGTGAGCACGGCGTCGTCGCCGCGATAGACGGAGCCCGGGTGGAACGACTCGGGGCTCACGTTGATCACGCCCATGACCGCGACCGGACGGCCGTCACCGAGCGCGACGCCGGCGAGATCGGCTCGCAGGGACATATCTCACGATACCATTTGTACATGGGGGCCCC
>DASYTM010000129.1:0-9273 GCA_036002345.1 Candidatus Methylomirabilota bacterium
GCGATGATGCCGGATCGAGTCAGGAACGTCCCGAACAGCGTGAGGCTGAACGTGAGGATCACCAGGGTCAGGTTCCAGAGCTTCAGCATGCGCCGCCGCTCCTGGATCATCACCGAATGCAGCAGCGCGGTGCCGGTCAGCCACGGCATGAAGGCGGCGTTCTCCACGGGGTCCCAGGCCCAGTAGCCGCCCCAGCCCAGCACGTGATAGCTCCACCATCCGCCGATCAGCAGGCCGAGCGACAGGAAGTACCACGCGATGATCGTCCAGCGGCGCGTCAGCGTGATCCACGCCTCGCCGACGCGGCCGGTCACGAGCGCGGCGATTGCGAACGCGAAGGGCACGGTGAAGCCCGTGAAGCCGAGATAGAGCGCGACGGGATGGGTGATCATCCCCGTGTCTTCCAGGAGCGGGTTCAGGCCCCGGCCGTCGGCCGGGGTGGGGGACAGGCGCTGGAACGGCGGCGCCGCGACCGTCATCACGAGCAGGAAGAACGTGAGCACGCCGAGCATGACGGCCAGCACCCAGGGGTAGAACTCGCGGGCGCGATCGCGCTGGGTGAGGATGACGATCAGCGTGTACAGCGCGAGCATCGATCCCCACAGGATGATCGAGCCCTCGAGCGCGCCCCACACCGCGGTGATCCGGTAGTAGAACGGCGTGCCGAGGTTCGTGTTGTTCGCCACGTACCGGACGGAGAAGTCGAACGTGAGGAACGCCGAGGCCAGCAGGACGAGCGCGCCGCCGAGCAGGAGGAACACGCCGACGGCGGCGTGCTGCGCCGACTGGAGCAGGGTCGCCTGACCGCGCGCGCCGGCCACCGCCGCGGCGACGCTGCCGTAGAGCGCGAGCGCGAGGGCGACGAGGAGCGTGGCCTGACCGAGCTCGGGGGTCACGAGCCCGTCTTCTGGAGCGACTTGATCAGGTCGCGGTACCCGGCGCCCGCGTCGTGGGGCGCCTTGTACTCCTCCGAGTGCTTGGCCAGGATGAGCGTCGCCTTGAAATAGCCCTCGGGGCTCCAGTTGCCCTCGACGACCGCGCCCCGGCCCTCGCCGAAGAGATCGGGCGGCGTCCCCTTGTGACGGACGGGGACGGTGGCCTTGCCGTCGGTCAGCGTGAAGGCCAGCTCGAGCGTCCGCGGCTCCCACCGGAGCGAGCCCGGGGCCACGAGCCCGCCCAGCCGGTAGGACTTGCCGGCGACGGGGGCGGCCTGGATCTCCGACGGCGTCACGAAGTACACCGCCGACTGGGTGACGCCCGCGTAGATCATGTACGCCAGCGCCGCGGCGATGACCGCGCCGCCGACGATGAACTTGGCGTGCTTGTTCATGGCGACGGCCTCGCGGAGCCGGACGGCCCTCGGCGCGCGGGCTCCATGAGCTCTCGCTCGCGCCGGCAGAGGTGACGCCAGTAGGCGCCGAGCGCGACGGCGGCGATGCCGTAGGCGGCGAACACGAAGCCCCAGTGGTCGGCCGTCATGCGGGCGCTTCCTCCTCCCGGCGCAGCACGGCGGCGCGCTTGGCCACGAAGTACGCGTACAGGAGCGCGAAGGCGACGATGTTGACCAGGAGCGCGGCCAGGATGCCCTGCGACATCGTGGCCGGGCCCGGCTTGAGCAGCGACGGCGGCTGGTGCAGGGTCCGCCACCAGTACACGGAGAAGTGTACGAGCGGGATGTTCAGCGCGCCCACGATCCCCAGGACTGCCGCGTAGCGCGCGGCGCGCTCGCGGTCCTCGATCATCCCCCGCAGCAAGAGATAGCCGAGGTACATCACGAACAGGATCGCCACGCTGGTCAGACGCGCGTCCCACGTCCACCACGTGCCCCACGTCGGCTTGCCCCAGATCGCGCCGGCGGCGATCGTGAGGCCCGTGAACAGCACGCCGACCTCCGCCGAGGCATGGGCGAGACGGTCCGCGGCGGGGCTCCGGCGCCAGAGGTAGGCGATCGAGGCCACCAGCACGACGGTGAAGGCCAGGTAGGCCACCAGGACCGTGGGCACGTGCAGGTACATGATCCGCTGGACGTTGCCCTGGGTCACCTCGCGGGGCGCCACGCCGAAGGCCATGACGAGCCCGCCGACGAGGCCGACGACGGCCAGCCAGCCCAGCGCGCGGCTCATCGTCCGCTCACCCGTCATCCCTCGAGCAGGGCGTCAAAGGTGAGCAGGCCCGCGACGACGTAGACCACGTCGGCCGCGACGAGGAGCTGCAGCCACGGTCCGACGGAGCCCAGCGCCTCGCCGGCCAGCGCCGCCTCCGTCGCCTTCACGGCGCCCAGCAGGATCGGGATCTGCACGGGCAGCAGCAGCACCGGGAAGAGGATCTCGCGCGCCCGCACGTGGGCCGTCATCGCGGCGAACAGCGTGCCCACCGCCGCGAAGCCGATCGTGCCGAGGGGCAGGACGAGCGCCAGGGCCGGCAGCGCGCGCCCGACGTCGACGTTGAAGAAGAGCGCGAACAGGGCGAGCAGGATCACCTCGACCAGCAGCATCAGGACCACGTTGCCCGCGACCTTGCCGAGATAGATCGCCGATTTGTCGCCGGGCGTCAGCACGAGCCCGTCCCAGCAGTCGTTCTCGCGCTCGACGAGGAAGGACCGCCCGAGCCCGACGAGCCCGGTCAGCACGAAGCCGAGCCAGAGCAGGCCGGGCAACGCGGCGACGAGCCGCTCGCGGTCGGCGCCGAGGGTGAACTGGAAGACGAAGAGGAGCAGGAGCGAGAAGAAGAGCAGCGCGTTGAGCGTCGCCTTGGCGCGGCGCTCGGTCACCGCGTCCTTCCACAGCACGATCCAGGCGCGGCGCGCGTAGGTCATGCGCCGTCCTCGACGGCGAGGTCGTACAGGCGCCGCACGCCGTCGGCGCCGAGCGGCGCGACCGCGACGTCGGCGGCGAGGCGACCGTCGGCCAGGATCGCGGCCCGGTCGGCGACGCCGAAGCTGCGCCCGAAGCTGTGCGTCGACATGACGAGCGCGCCGCCCGCGCCCTTGAACACCTGCAGATGCTCCTCGAGCCACTTCGACCCCTGCTGGTCGAGCCCGGTGAACGGCTCGTCCAGCAGGAGCACGCGGGGACGGGCGAGGACGAGGCGGGCCAGGGCGAGCCGCCGCTTCATGCCCGCCGAGAACGCCCGCACGCGCTCGCCGCCCCAGCGGTCGAGATCCACCGCGCCGAGGGCGCCATGGAGAGCGGGCATGGACGCGGCGTGCCCGCCGAGGGTGGCCCAGAAGCGCAGGTTCTCGAGCGCGGTGAGGTCCTCGTAGAGCCACGAGCCGTGACCGAGAAATCCGAGCTGACGACGCGCGCCCTCCGGATCGCGGCCGACCTCCACGCCGGCCACGAGCACGCGGCCGCTCGTCGGGCGGACGAGCGTGGCGACGATGCGGAGCAGCGTCGTCTTGCCGGCGCCGTTGGCGCCCAGCAGCGCCACGCCCTCGCCGCGGCGGACGTCGAGATCGATCCCGTCGAGGACGAGATGGCGCCCGTACGCCTTGCGAAGCCCACGCGCCGAGAGGAGGCAGTCGAGCGAGCCGGAGTGGTCAACGTCGACGGTCATGGATGAAACCGGTCAATTTTCCCGCATGAGCCGAGGCGGGTCAAGGAAGCCGTGCGTCCGCCGGCGGTCGGCCGCCGCCAGGAACCTCCACACCAGCGCCATGACCGCGGCCATGTCGACGACGCCGCTCACGGCCCACATCAGGACTCCGCCCCACGCCTGATCGTCGAGCGATCCGCCCGCATTCGCGTACGACGCGTAGAGCACCGTCGGCCACAGCATCAGGCCGAGGCCGAGCGCGGCGCTCTGGAAGCCGGCGAGGACGACGTAGACGACCGCGACCGCCGGGCGCACGGTCGCGCGGACGTGCGGCGCGGGATCGAGCAGCGGCCACCAGAAGAGGAGCGCGGCGGCGAACAGCGTGCCGTGCTCGAGCGCGTGAACGGATTCGGCGCCGAGGGCGAGGTCGTAGAGCGCCGGCAGGTGCCAGCCCCAGACGGTCGCCGCGAAGAGTCCCCACGCCCGTCGCGCGTCGGTCAGCGCCCGCAGCCCGCGCCGGACGAGGCCGTGGCGCGTGAAGAGCGGTCGGAGCGCGATCCGTGCCGGCGCGGGCAGCGCCCACAGCAGCACGGGGAAGGGATTCGCGACCAGCAGGAGCGGGGCGGCGACCATCAGCAACAGGAGGTGCTGGACCATGTGGGCCGAGAATCGCTCGTGGGCGAGCGCATCGAGCGGCGAGAGGAGCGCGGTGGCGACGGCGGCGAGCGCGGTCATGGCCGCGGCCGCCCGCCACGTCGGCGGCGGCCGGTCCGCGCGCCGGGCCAGACGCCACCATCCGATGACGTACGCCGCCGCCCAGGCCGCGAGGATCGCCGCGACGAGGGCGCGGCTCACTGGACTACTCTCCCCGAGAAATGCGAGAGGACGCCGTTCGGGGGGATACCGAGGTATTGCCCGCGTGGCGATCGTCGCTCCTGGAGGCAATGTGCGATCGCATTTCTTGGGCGGGGGCAGCGCGACCGCGCATCGTAGGCCGGAATGGACTGGTTCGGGGAGAGCCACGTGCGCTCGCCGGGCGACGGCCTAAATGAGACCCGCTCCCCCGACCAAAATGACGAGAGGCCCAGACCGGCCACAGGATGATGCGCCACGTGCCCAGGCAGGCCAGAGCGCCAATCAGTGAGCGACCGGCCGGACCTCTCACCGCGCAGTGTCTCGCCGTCCCCGGAGGCGACGCAATGAAATTCTCGGTCGGGATCGACTGGGCGACGCACGCCCATGCCGTCTGCATCATCGATCAGACGGGCCGTGTCCACTGGCAGGGCTCGGTGCCCCACACCGCGGACGGCCTCGCCGACCTGCTCACGCACTTGCGTCATGTCCGCCGGCGCGGCGCCGTTCGCGTCGCGCTCGAACGCCCCTCGGGGCTGCTCGTCGACACGCTCGTCGAGGCCGGCCTCGAGGTCGTGCCGATCCACCCCAACGCCCTCAAGGCCACTCGTCCCCGTTATTCGGCTGCCGGCGCTAAGAGTGACCCCGGCGATGCCTTCATCCTCGCCGATCTCCTTCGGACCGACGGCCATCGCTTCCCGGCCCTGCGCCCGCCCTCCGACGACACCCGCGCCCTGCGGGCGCTCGTGCGCGGCCGCGACGATCTCGTCGCCCAGCGCGTCGCGCTCGCCAATCAGCTGCGCGCCCTGCTCGAGCGCTTTTGGCCCGGCGCCGCCGCCATCTTTGCCGCCGTCGACTCGCCCATCGCGCTGGCCTTCCTCACCCGCTATCCCACCCCCCACAGCGCCGCGCGCCTGGGCGAGAAGCGTCTCGCCCAGTTCCTCGGGCAACACGCCTACTGTGGCCGGCGCCCGGTCACCGAGCTGCTCGACCGTCTGCGCCGCGCCCCGGCAAGCCAGGTCGGCGACGGGGAAGCGGAGGCGAGCGGCGAGATCGTTCGCGCCCTGGTCGCCGTCCTCACCCCGCTCGTAGCGCAGCTGCAGCAACTGTCCGCCGCCATCGAAGCCGCGCTCCCGCAGCATCCCGATGGCCGGCTCGTGCAGAGCTTGCCCCGCAGCGGCGCCGTCAACGCCGCCCAGATCCTCGCCGAGCTCGGCGACGATCGCGCCCGCTTTCCCACCGACGAGCAGTTCGCCGCCGAAGCCGGGTTGGCGCCGGTCACCCATGCCTCCGGCCAACATCGCGCCGTCGTCTTCCGCTGGGCCTGCAATAAGCGCCTGCGCCGCGCCGTCACCACCTTCGCCGATAATTCCCGCCACGCCTCGCCCTGGGCGGCGCTCCTGTATCAGCGCGCCCGAGCGCGCGGCTGTCGGCACCAACACGCCATCCGCATTCTCGCCCGCGCGTGGGCCCGCATCCTCTGGCGCTGCTGGCAGGACCGCTCCCCCTACGACGTCCACCGGCATCGCGCCGCGCAAGCGCTTGCCGCCGCGTGACGGCGCGATGGTTGACACAGGATGTCTCATTTGGTTCCGAGGAACGCTTTGGCGTGCGCCAGCTCACGCCGCTGGTTGTCGGAGGCCGCCGCCACGCCGACGAGCTTCGTGTAGTACGCGCGGGCCTTGTCGCGATCCCCGGCCAGCTCGGCTGCGCGCGCCACCCCGTAGAGCGTCTTGAAGCGGTTGGGCGCACGGTTGAGCGACGCCTCGTACTCGCGCACGGCCGGTCCCGGCTGGTTCATCTCGAGCAGCATGTCGCCCAGCAGCTCCCGCGCGGTGGCGATGGGGCCGGGCGTGATGTTGTGCTTCTCGGTCGAGTCCTCGAGCTCGGCGGCCGCGCGCATCATGGCCAGCGCGTCGTCGTTCTTGCCCTCGGCGCGCGCCAGCCAGGCCGCCGCGCCCCGCCGCTGGATCTCGACCTGCTCGGCCCAGTAGCCGTCCTTGTTCTGGAGCAGCGCGTCGCGCAGCTCGGCCAGGCGATCGACGTCGGCCCGGGCGCGGGCGGCGTTGCCGAGGCGCGCGGCGCCGATGGCGCGGGCGAAGTAGATCATCGCCTCGGTGTGGGGGAAGCGATTCGGCCGCGGGTCGATCGAGGCGGCCTCGCCCCAGCGGCCGCGCTCCATCGCGAAGCGCGCCTCGACGGCGGCCATCGCGAAGTGCGCGGTCGGGCGGCCGGAGTTGTAGTTCTTCGCGGCGAGCTCGCGCATGATGCCGCGCGCCTCGTCCACGATGCGCTCGGCGTCGGCGTCCTGCGCCTGCTGCAGGTAGCCGTAGACGAGGTAGTCGATCGCATGCATGCGGTCGTCGGGGTTGCCGCGCTGCTTTTCCGCCTCGGCGGCCACGGTGTTGCCCTTGATCGTCTCCGGCCACATGCCGAGCAGCACGTAGATGTGCGAGGGCATGTGCAGCGCGTGCGGCACCGCCGGCGCGAACTGGGCGTAGCGCCCGGCCGCGGGCAGGCCCTTCTGGGCGAGCGACGGGTAGTCGTAGGCGTGGATGATGTAGTGCGCGGCGCCCGGGTGATCCGGCTCGACCGCGAACACCTTCTCGGCGATCTCCGCCGACTTCTTCTGCCGCGCGTACGTCTTGTCCTTGGGGTCGGCGGTCGCCTGGAGCGACAGCGCATAGAAGATGGCGACCTCGCGGTCGGTCGGGTACTTCTGGTACATCCGCTCCATCGCCTCGCCGTACGCCGCCGCGCGCGTCCGGTGGTCGCTCTTGTCGGCGTCCTTGAAGAACGCCTCCGCCGCCGCCACGAAGTCGGCCTCCTTGGCATTCTTCGTCGTCGCCGCCTTGGCCTTCTCGACGGCCTCCCAGCCGCGCTTGAGCGCGGGCGGCGGCGGGGGCGACCAGATCTGCGTCCAGTGGCTCATCGCCACGCCCCAGTAGCCGATCGCGCACTGCGGATCGATCTGGGCGACCTGCGTGAACCCCTTCACCGCCTCGAGGTACCAGAACGAGTGCAGCAGCGCGACGGCACGCTCGAACGGTCTCTGCGCCGCCGGAGCGCACGAGATCGGGAAGGTGACCTGTCCGATCTTCTCCGCCGCCGGCGCCCCGTGGTGATGATGCTGGGCCGCGGCCGGCCACGCCGACAGTCCGATGAGCAGGATGAGCGCGAGAGCCCCGAGCGTCATGGTCCCTCCTCGAATCGCTCCGTGGCCGCTCGTTTCGCGGGCCGCCGCGCGAGCGAAGCAGGAGCCGACGTTAGGGCAACCGGCACGGCATTGCAAGCGCGGGGACGGCTACTGCGGCAGTCGGGGCGGGCTCGTGACGTCGGCGGCGACCTCGCCGGTGAGCGCCTCGAGAAAGGCCACGAGGTCCGTCCGCTCCTCGGCGGTCAGCCCGAGGGGGCGGATCTCGCCGGAGAGCCAGGGGTTCGGCGTGCCGCCGCGATCGTAGAGCGCGACGACGTCGGCGAGCGACCGCACGCTGCCGTCGTGCATGTAGGGCGGGCGGCGGGCAACGTCGCGCAGCGTCGGCGTCTTGAACGCACCCTTGTGCTCCTCGCGCTTGGTCACGGTGTGGCGTCCGAGATCGGGCTCGGGCCGGTCCATGCCGACGCCCAGGTTGTGATAGCTCTCGTCGGTGAAGTTGAAGCCCGCATGGCAGGACATGCACCGGGCCTTGCCCTCGAAGAGCGCGAGCCCGCGCCGGGCCGCCGGCGAGAGCGCGGAGGCGTCGCCGGCGCGGAATCGGTCGTAGGGCGAGTTCCCCGAGAGAATCGTGCGCTCGTACGCGGCGATCGCCTTGGCGACGCCGTCGGGGTTCAGCGCCGTGCCGAAGACGCGCTGGAACGCGGCCTGATACTCGGCGATGGCCTCGAGGTTCTTCACCAACAGCTCCGGCGTCTGGTCCGAGGCCTTGAGGGCCTGGTCCTCGAGCGAGGCGCGCGTGCCCGCCCACTGCTGGACGTCGCTGAACAGCCGGTTCACCAGCGTCGGCGAATGGCGCGGCGTGGGCTTGCCGTCGAAGCGCAGCGAGAACCGGCGGGGGTCGGCCCAGCCGTGATTGGGGTCGTGACAGCTCACGCAGGCGATGGTGCCGTTCCGCGACCAGCGCTTGTCCCAGAAGAGCTGCTTGCCCAGCGCGATCTTCTCGGGCGTGAGCGGATTGTCGTCGGGGACGTAGGCGGCCTGCTCCTGCAGGCCCCGGGGCAATCGAAGCGTGAACTCGGCGACGGCGGCGGCGGGCGCCAGGAGGACGAGCGCCGCCAGCGCCGTGAGCATCCGTGACGTCATCGTCGCTCGACCGAACCACAACGCGGACGGCATTGCAAGGCCGCGTATAGTGTCCGGGTGACGTGGCGCCTGCCCCTGGCCATCGGCCTCCTCGCCGTGCTGGCCTTCAATCCCATGACGTTCGAGGCGTGGTGGCTCCGGTACCCGGACGTTCCCCGCGATTGGGTCTTCAAGGTCTGGTGCTGGGACGTCTCCATCCTGGCCGTCGCCGCGCTCGTCGCGTTCGTGATGCGGCGCGCCGCGCGACGCGAGAAGACCTCGGACTGGCGACGGCATCGGGCCGCGTACGCCGTCATGCTCGTGGTCGGGGTCCTGATGGCCGCGGTCGTGCTCGAGGTCGCGCTCCGGGTGACCGGCATGCGGCTCGCCTTTTCCCCCAGTCTGCGTCGTGAGCTGAGCTGGCGGACGCGCTACGCCGGCACCGCGGGTCGGCCGCGCTCGGAGGCGAGCTACGTCTTCTCGCCGACGCTCGGCTGGGAGCTGCGCCCCAACGTGCGCGGCGATCGCGTGACGACGAACTCGCAGGGGCTCCGGGGCAGCCGTGAGTACACGCCCGAGCCGGCCGCCGGGATGCGGCGGGTGCTCTG